>JAYTVM010000253.1:0-1669 GCA_043743995.1 Pirellula sp.
TTGCGAATGATTCGAGAACGAACGACAACGCAAGAAACCTACAACGCAATCCACCGCCAGACAGGATCAAAATGCTCAGGGCCGATGTACGCTTACAAACAAAACGCGAATTGTGAATGCTTTGCCTTTTGGCTCACTCTTCAAGCTTTTGCAAAACTCTTTGAATTCAAGCGTTGAGCAGCTCTCGATCGACGACGTGTTGCTTTGCCGATTTGTGACATCATGTCACAAATTGAAGACATTGTTCTTGGCTGGCGCTTTTTGGGCTCGGCCATTCAGGAACTTCGCAGAAGCCCAAGCGATCTCGAGCAACAATTCGGCTTGAGTTTCCATGAATCGCGGCAGGTGGCCGGAATTGGCCAAGAATGGCTGGGTGATGTTCAAGCCGTGTAGGGTTTGTTAGGCTACTGGCCATGTGGAATCCTTGCGCGGCGAATAGAGGCTTAGACCATGACCAAATTATCGGAATACATGCACACCTCAGAGGCGGCTGAGTATCTCGGCGTCCACCACAACACAATTCGTAATTGGGCTGCCCGTGGGGAACTCCCGGTCCATCGCAATCCAGTGAATGGCTACCGCCTATTCAAAAAAACGGACTTGGACAAGCTACTCAAAAAAGCCTCCAAGCCAGTAAAACCTAGATAATCTTCATTCCGCTCACGAAGCGAAACCTGTCGATGGACCAAGCAACGCATAACAAGATCATTTCCTTCATCTGGGGAATTGCCGACGATGTCCTCCGCGATCTATTCGTACGAGGCAAATATCGCGATGTCATTCTTCCCATGTTCGTGCTCCGTCGACTCGATGCGGTTCTGGAATCGACGAAGCAAGATGTGTTAGATACGAAAAAGATGCTGGACGACGCTGGGATTACTGAACAACGCGCTGCCCTGTGTGGGGCCACTGGTGAGGCTTTCTACAATACATCGAAGTTTACCCTCCGTGACCTGCGTGCCCGCTCCAATCAACAACAACTGCGGGCCGACTTCGAAGCCTACCTAGATGGCTTTTCAACCGACGTCCAGGACATCCTCACCAACTTCGAATTTCGCAACATCATTCCGAGACTCTCCAAAGCCGACGCTCTCGGGACTCTGATTGCCAAATTCCTCGATCCCGAAATAAATCTCAGCCCCACCCCCGTACTCAACGGCGATGGTACCGTAAAACATCCCGCCATGGATAACCACTCCATGGGGACTGTCTTCGAAGAGTTAGTGCGCAAGTTCAACGAAGAGAACAACGAAGAGGCTGGTGAACACTGGACGCCCCGCGATGGTGTCCGATTAATGACAAACCTGGTCTTTCTACCCATCATCGATCAAATTAAGCCCGGGACCTATTTACTTTTTGACGACGCTTGCGGTACCGGCGGTATCTTGACCGTTGGCGAAGACACTCTACAAGAAATTGCCGAAAAGCGAGGGCTGAAGGTTAGCATCCGCCTGTATGGCCAGGAAATCAATCCGGAAACCTACGCCATTTGCAAAGCGGACATGTTGCTTAAAGGTGAAGGCGAAAACGCTAAACATATCGTCGGTGGCGCGGAGTGGTCGACGCTATCGCATGATGCGTTTCCAAGCCAAGTGTTTGACTTCATGTTTGCTAATCCGCCGTACGGCAAAAGCTGGAAGAAAGACTTGGATGCCCTGGGTGGCAAGGA
>JAYTVM010000254.1:0-20045 GCA_043743995.1 Pirellula sp.
AATCGCTAGCTAGAGTCATTTGCCACACTTCCCACGCCCATCGCTAATCGCTTTGGGCGTGCCACACGGTGGCCTGGCCTGGTAGTCTTCTGTCTGCCGCTCGCCTAACGGTACTAAGCCAACTACTTTGGCAGCTCGGATTTTTCCAGCACGCCATCCTTGTTTGCATCCATTCGATCAAAGATCGGCTGGATTTGTAGGGGTACTTCAGCGCGTAGTACTTTTCCATCGCCGTCGGTGTCGAGCATGGCAAATATCTGGTCCGGTGACGGACGGGCCATTTTGGCTTTCTTGATCTCAGGAGCTCGGCCAGTTGCAGGGTCAATCGGAATCGATATGTGGAAATAACCGATCATCATTTCTTCGTACGTTTGATCTCCCCACTGTACCCACCCATCCGGGTTTGGATTATTGAGATTGTCCTTGGAGTTGTCGAAGGCCGCCTCGCAAAACATGCGAGTTCCGCTTGGCATCTTTTTCTTTTCGCTCAATCGATACTCCGTTTGCCAGTTGAAGTCGTACTTTGGCACATCGAGCAGGATTTCTCGCTTTCCGTCTGGATAAACGGCCGTATAGCGGAATGACTTTCCTCGAACGTGCATGTGGGGACTCATCGACAGCAGATCGCAGTTGGGCAATTCTTCGGGCTGCATAGCCGAAACCTTGTAGTTTCCGTCGCCAGGCGGGATGCGAAAATTGGGCTGAACAGAGCTCGTCGTCTGAACTTCGTGCGTGATAGATTTAGGATCGGCATAAAGGAAACCGACTTTACTCATATCCGATTGAGCCGTTCCGTTGGGAGTGTAGTGGATTTGGAAAACGAATTCGCTATTGGCCGGGATGCGTTTGGCCATCCCTTCAGGAAGCGGCACGGCACGTGTGCCCGGCACGTAGCCTACAAGAAAACCGCGTTCGGCACCCAGGTTGCGATTATTGCTTCCTTTTTCGCGAACGAAGACCAGAATATGGTGCACCACAGACGGGTTACCCGGAACAATTTCCATTCCGCTGACCCAAGCGTCTTGAGTCAAATTTGGGTCTGCGACGAAGTATTGATATTTGACTTCGCCACGTGCGGGCACGTCAAAAGGAGTTTCTCGCATCGGGACGACCAAATCCGGTTCGCGCGGCAATTGCCAGCCCGATACGAATTTCATTGGTGGTGGTTCTTTGCTCGAATCGCCGCGAGTTGCTCCGGCTCGAGCCCAATTCTTGATCGTGGCGATTTCTTCGGCGGGCATGCGACGGTCGTTCTCAAACTTGCCGTAAGCTTCACTCGCGTGCCAAGGGGGCATGCGACCTTCGTCGATAACTTCGACAATCATGTCGGCCCAAGCTGACGCATCGTCATAGTTGCCTAAGTCCATGGGTCCAATTTCGCCGGGCCGATGGCAACTAACGCAACGCGATTGCAGAATGCGACTGACTTGATCTGAGTAGGTGACCATCGATTCTGCTTTGGCACTGTCCCTCGGGCCGCGGCCGATTAGGCAGCCGGAAGCAGTCGTGGTGGTTGTCGCTACTTCTTGCTTTTTAAGGATCGCATCGAGAGCGGCTGCCAACTCGTTCTTCGTGACAGCTTCTTTGGTGTAGCCGATTCCGTACTGGTCGTCGATTCGCCCTCGGTATCGAATTTTGCTATCGCTATCAATCACACAAACCTCAGGCGTTCGTGTTACGCCCATTCGATCGGCAAGGTCTTGTGCGGGGTCTTTGAGAAATGCGAATTCAAATCCAAACTTACGCGCGTGGGCGGCCATCTCGGCCAAGCTGTCTTGAACATTGGAATCGACAGCCACGAATGCGATCCCTTGATCGCGATATTGCCTTTCCAGCTCAACCAATTTCGCAGAATAGAGTTTGGCGAGCGGGCACTGGGTTCCAACAAACGCAAACACGACGGCTTTTTTGGACTGGAACTCCTCCATCTTCCATTCTTTTCCTTGATAATCGGTCAAAGAAAAGCCATGTACCTTGGAACCGATCGCGGATGTTGTATTGGATTCCGTTACTACTTTATCCGCGGCAGATATTAATGCGTGGTTTGAAGTCCAGAGCACTGCAAAAAGGAACGCTAAAGCAAACGACCGAAAAAACTTTTGGCACAAGTCATTCATGATGGTGGTTGGTTGAGAATGCGATGGGTTGATTTCGAAACGATTTTCAACAATTTGGAGTATTATGCCATGAATCGAGAGATTGCATTATAGCAAAATTGCGATGTTTTTGGGAAACTCGACCACAATCGTTAACATTTCTTCTCCTTGCTGGCTAACTCAATTGGAAAACGGCGTGCACTTGTGGACGAGCGAGGCCCTTCGCTCGTTGGGTCCGGAAAAAACCTGAGCGAGCGCCTTGCTCACCCACAAAAAACGTCATTCTCCTTTTGCTCGATGAATTCGAGGAGACTCGAGTGAACTTTTGGTTCGGGTCGAGCAACACATGAGCATTAAAAGTTTGTGGACCATTCCATGACTCTTCAACACCCCAAGTCCGAAGGTTCCGCACCCAACAAGGCTGACCGACTCGCATCCCTGGACCAGTTTCGAGGCTATACCGTCGTCGGCATGCTGCTGGTCAACGATTTCGGCAACTACGACGTTTGTCCGCAGGTGCTAAAACACACGCATGACTACTGCAGTTATGCAGACACGATTATGCCGCAGTTCTTGTTCGCGGTTGGGTTCGCTTTAAGGCTGAGTTTTGGAAGACGCATGCAAGCTCAAGGTAGTGCGGCTGCTTACGGAAGAATGATAGGCCGTCTTTTAGGGTTGGTTCTTGTGTCGCTAGTGGTCTACAACGTCGGGCCGCGCGCGTCGAATTGGGAGCAGCTCAAGCAAATGGGATTTTGGCAAGCGTTGCACGAACCTTTGAAGCGTGATTGGTTTCAAACACTCATGCACATTGCCGTCACTTCGCTTTGGATCTTGCCGGTCGTGCATAGCAAACCGTCGGTCCGAATCCTATGGATGTTGGGATCGGCCATTGGCCATGGTTTTTTATCCTATTGGTTCCATTTCGTTTGGGTGAATACCGCGCCCAATGGAATTGACGGTGGCCCGTTGGGCTTTCTCACGTGGACCATCCCTGCCATCGTTGGGACATTGGCCTGCGACGTATTTGTGAAACCCAGGGGGCAATTGCAGCTTGGTTCCTCAACACTTACCAAGGTGCTGTTGGCTGCGTTGCTTATGATGGGGCTCGGATACGCAATATCCTGCGGGACTCGATGGTACGATGTGCCTGTTTCACTTATCGAACAGCACAACCAGAGATTGGCTTCTGATCCTGTTTGGCCAACCCCGGAACGCATCCAAACAAAGTTCGAAGAAGCCAAACTTGCGGGTGGGGGAATTGCGCCATGGCTTGCGGAACCACCCTTTGTCAAACCGCCATTGGCAGTACCACCCAAGGACAACGCGACAAAGACTGAAGTGAAAAAACTGAGAACATGGAACTATTGGATGATGAGTCAACGCGCCGGCACGTTGTCTTATCTGGTATTCTCAGCTGGGTTCTCATTGTTCGTATACCTGCTCTTCTTTGTGGCTTGCGATCTTTACGGATTTCAACTCTCGTTTTTTCGAACTTTTGGAACCAATGCTCTGATCGCTTATGTGCTGCATATGATGGTCAGCAATGCAGTCCATCCTTTCTTTCCGAAGGACTCGCCGGTTTGGTACGCACTGATCGGATTGGGCCTTTTCTTTTGGGTGACTTGGGTATTCGTTAGGCACTTGGAAAAGCAGGGAGTCTACCTGCGAGTTTAGATGCAATCGGCTGGCACATCCCTAACGATGTGTAGCCATCCAGCATGCACAAAGCCAAAATTGCTCATCCTTCCCAAGAATCAAATCGACAACTTTCCCGTCGACGACGTTGTGCTCCGAATTCCAACCGACATCGCCACCCCGAAGCGTTGCTTTTCGTGTCTCGCGGTCAAACGTAAAAATCCATTGCTCACCGTATCGATTTTCAAAATAGCCGATGTAGCAATGAGCTTCATCGCTCGCAACGATCGGCGGATCACCGCACGCAGCAGCATGATGATTTCGGATTTTCAGCAAGGGCTCAGTCATATCAAGTTCGATTCAATAGTTCGCATGGCAACGGATTCGGTTCAAAATACTGCAATCGAACCGAACATTCTAGCGTCTAAAAAGGTGTCAGGAGTCATTGTTTGGTGGTCGTCCACGCGGGCGAAGCGTTGATTCCAGGTCAAGCCGACGGGCCGTAGACTCTACCCATGTTTCGTTACCGAACGGGCTGCCACGCTTGACATTCCAACGGACTGCATCGATCTCTTTTTCACTCAATGGTTCGTTCACCCGTTTGACCCAGTTCGGAAGCCTGGCAATCGGCCAAGCTGTGATTAATTTTGGGGCGGGCTCCGGTTGGCTCAACCACCGGAATAACGACCCCCACCGCCCGTCTTCAGCTCGATCAACCAAGTTTGCACGCACTGTATTTCGCTCTACATACCGCGTGACGACAAAAAAGTGGTCGTCGTCCTGGATGGGAAAACTCTTAAACCGACCTTGGTATACATGCCCCTGTCCAGAGCTTCCGTAGTGAGCATGGTAGCGTTGAGTGTGCGTCAACGTCACCCAACGCAAGAAGTCACTCATGCCACCATCTTCCGTTTGCTGCAACACAAAATGCCAGTGATTGGGCATCAACTGATAGCTAAGAATATTGCATGGGTAACGCTCCAATCCCTCGGAAAGGATTTGCTCGAACGCATTATAGTCAGCGTCTTTCTTGAAAATCGCAGATCTGGCATTGCCACGGTTCAAGGCATGATAAATACCGTTCGCTTCATCGGCTCGTTTTGGTCTGGGCATACAATGACTCCTGACACCTTTGTTCTCAAACAGCGCAAACATCCCATGAACAAGTAAATGGAGGCGATTGTAAGAAACATCGCAATGGTTGTAGGTTCAGGAACTGCGGCGATCGTGCCGTTTACTTGAAAGAATTGTGCATCCCGCCCTACCGCAAAATTCCCAAACATTAAGGCCCCGTTTTCGCTGACAATTCCTCCACCAATACTATTGGAATTAGTCGCATACAAACGAAACTCAATTGCTCCTGAAACCTGTTGCAGTGTAGAAGTATCAAGCGTCCAATACGTGGCATTACCGGACAGAATACCGAATGACGCGACAGCAGTTCCAAACGCATCTTGGCTAGAGAACAAACCAATGTTGGCCGGCGCACTATTCTCAGCATTGGTTCGAAATTGAACGGTTCCAACGGTTGCTTGGTATCCGGGATTCACTTGAAATCCGAAGGAAACGTAATCCTGGTTTGTCAAACTATTCCAACCTGTAGATGAAAATGAATTGATTCCGTTCAGTCCTCCAGTAGAGGCGATCAGACCGGAGCCCCGTGTAAGATTCCCCCCAACGATCTGGACGGAAGTTGAATTAGGTGAGACAGAAGTAGGGACCCCTCCAATTCCTAATAAATCGTAGGTCAGTAACAAATCTGCTTGGATGGGACCACACCAATTCAGGATTAAGAAAACACAATATGCCCCTAATTTCAAATGGTTTATGTTGACACTCCAATCCAGAAAAAAGATGTTGATGGCTAACGGGTTTTGCGTCGGTTATTGTAATCGGTGTCAGGAGTCATTGCATGATAGACAAACTGCTTTTCAAAACAACGACTCCTGACACCTTTGTTTTCAATCGAGGTTCGCCAGCACCCGATGGGCTGCTTCGATGGTGTACTCGATATCTTCTGGGCGATGGGTTCGAGAAAAGAACAACGCTTCGAACTGACTGCAAGGCATATAAACCCCTTCTTCTATCAATCCCCAGAAGTACTCCGCAAAGCGTTTTCGATCGGAGCGATCTGCGCTTGGCCAATCCACTACGGGTGTATCGTTGAAAAAGAGTGTCATCATGCTCCCCATCCGCTGCATCTGGGCTGGATACCCGGCTGCATCCGCCGCATGCTTGAGGCCCTCGGCCAACCGACTCGCCTGGGCTTCCAAATAGTCGTAGGGTGGATCGTCTCGGAGGATCTCGAGAGTGGTCGCACCAGCCGCGGTTGCAAGCGGGTTGCCAGACAGCGTTCCAGCTTGAAAGACTTTTCCGGCGGGCATCACGTTGTCCATGATCGAGGCCTTGCCACCGTAAGCGGCCAATGGCAAACCGCCCCCGACGATTTTTCCCAAGGTGGTCATGTCGGGCTCGATTCCGAATAAGCCTTGTGCACCGCCGTAGGCCACACGAAATCCGGTCATGACCTCGTCGAAAATAAGGATCGCCCCGTGTCGGGTTGTTTCCTCTCGGAGCGTTTTTAGAAAATGAGGCGTAGGCAAGACCGTCCCCATGTTTCCGACGATAGGCTCTAGAATGATCGCGGCGATTTCGGTTGGGAATTGGCGAAACGCTTCGATGATCGCGTCTGAGTCGTTGTAGTGAAGCACGATTGTGTCTTTGGTGGTGCCTTCGGTCACCCCGGGAGAATCGGGGACGCCGAGAGTCGCAGCAGCAGATCCGGCCGCTACGAGCAGAGAGTCAACGTGGCCATGATAGCAGCCAGCGAATTTAATGACTTTGTCGCGACCTGTGGCCCCACGAGCGACACGTATCGCGCTCATGGTGGCTTCGGTGCCACTGTTGACCAACCGAACTCGCTCGATACTTGGGACTGCTTGCATGATCAGTTCCGCCAGCCGGGATTCATTTTCGGTCGGGGCACCAAAAGAAGTCCCTTTGGCTGCGGCTTTTTGAATCGCTTCGATGACTTGTGGATGCGCATGGCCCAGGATCATGGGTCCCCAGGACCCGATGTAATCGAGGTAGCGATTTCCATCGATGTCGAACAAGTACTGACCAGAAGCGTACTCCATGAAAATCGGTTCGCCACCAACACCATGAAATGCGCGGGCCGGTGAATTCACTCCGCCTGGAATGAGTTGTTTGGCTTTGGCAAAGGCGGATTGACTACGGAAGCGTTTCGAACTAGGTGCGGACATGGGTTAAACATTCGAGCGGGGAGTTACCACCCCATCACCATATTGGATTCAATGATGCGGCGGGCTTTTTCGAGATCGGAACCGGTTTCGGACATGTACAATCGGATGGCGTGCAATTTGTCACCCGAGGATTTGGCCAGACAATCACGCGCAATTGAGCAAATATCGAGTTGCCGACCTGTGGCCCCTAAAATCGCCTTAGAAATAACCCAAGTGTCCCTTGGACGCTTGGTTATGCGAACGACAGCATCCGTCGGATAAGCATCACGCAAAACGTCGCGCGCGGACGCTTCGTCTTTCGCCCAGGTTACAATTATGTGAGAATCTGTTTCAATCTCGAATAGTGGCATTGGAGCATACCCAGTATGGGGGTGATTGCGTAGCAGAGGATTTTCCGAGATGGTAGCAGGCAAATGCTGGTAGCGGAAGGATTCGCAAGTGCCATTGATCGAATCGACAGAAGATGTGAGGAGTTTCCCGGATTAGCCGTCAGACAATATGAAAAAGTATCACACTACCATAATCATTGTCGCCGTTTGTGCACTGGTCCTAGGTCCTCTTTTTGCAGGATTTTTGGGTCCGGACTGGCGAGCAAGGTGGATGCTGGCATGGGCCGCCAACGCTTATCAAAATGGGAACCCCGAGGAAGCCGAGGAGACGTTGAAACGAGCGAGCGAACTTTCGAGCCAACTCGCAACCGATTCCGAGTTTTGGAAATTGAAATTCGACTTCGTTTTTAACAAGGAAAAAACTAGCTCGGAAGCCGTTTCGAAGCTTTTTGAAGAGTCATTGAACCAAATCTCGCGAGCCCCCGAAAATCAACAGGCCGTCATCGCCAGCTTTGTAGGTCAACTGTTGCACTTGCACCACAAAAATGACTTGGCTGTAAAGGTTTTGGAAAAATTCTATCCTCCGATTTCCAAGAGAGATGCAGCCGAAAACAACACCATTGCTTATTTTCGCTCGCTGACAGGAAAGAGGCTCGAAACCGCACTTGTAGAAATCGATGCTGCGCTCGTCTCGGATGGAACCTCTCGTGAGGAATACTTGGATACCAAAGCATGGGTCCTGCACGGCCTTCGCAAGGACGATGTGGCTCTTCCATTTATTGAGGAAGCGGTCAAAAAACTTTATTCTCATATCCAGCGATATAACGGAGTTCGAATGGCGGATCGATTGGAGTTTCATGCATGGCTCTATTCGGATGTGGCAAAAGCCATTGCAACCGAATCCGCGGATGAAGCGGCAACAGAAAAGATCGCAGCAGAAAAGATCAAGGATAAGGCGTCCGCAAGTAATCGCTTGGATGGGTTGAAGCTCCGATTTGCCTACCTCAGTCCTGTCGAACTCGACGATCTTGCGAGGAAAATCGCTGCTTTACGCTTCCATCGCGCCTGCATTCTGGATGAGTTAGAACGAATCGAGGAATCCGATTTAGACTATGCTTGGTTAGACCGTTTTGGTTTTACCGAGACGGATAAGCTTAACTGAGTATCGTTCGATCAAGAAATGTCGGATTTCGTCAGACGCATGCAAATGCGGTTTCGCGAATTCAAGACTTCGGATACCATCCAACAGCCGTCCTTTTGCCCACCCTGTACTCCGAACCGCCCCGTTTTCGAGGATTGATTTGGACTTATGAGCGAACTGCACCACGAATGCGGTGTTGCCGCTATCTACCACCTTGCTAATGGCGAAGAAAGCACACTTTGCCCAGAAGGTGGACGAGAGGCAATTTCCTACTTATTACCGCGCATGCTCCAAGATATTCAAAATCGAGGGCAACTTGCAGCGGGTATGACGACGTACAATCCAAATCGATCGCTGCTGCTCGACACGATGAAGGATATCGGCACGGTCAGCGAGGTCTTTCGGCTTTCGCATCGCGGCAAACACGAATCGATCATGGAACACTATGCCGGCCGCGCGGCAATTGGCCATGTTCGTTATGCAACCTGCGGTCAAGATGACCGCAGCTACGCTCAACCATTCGAACGTCAACACATCCATAAACACAAATGGTTCAGTTTCTGTTTCAACGGTCAACTCGCCAATTACAAAGAGTTGAAAGATAAGCTGACGCTCGAAGGCGAGCATCACTTGGCCCGCGACACGGATACTGAGATCATCATGCATGAGATCGGACGTGAGTTGAGCAGCGGTCCTTCGAATCGAAATCTGATCGATGTTTTTGCGTCGGCAGCCAAGAATTTTGACGGGGCTTATTCCCTGGCTTTACTAAACGCACGCGGCGAACTGTTGATGGCCCGAGACCCGTTGGGAATGAAGCCGCTGTGCTATGCGGTCGATGGCTCTCTGTTTGCTTCCGCTAGCGAAAGTGTGGCCCTTTTGAACTTGGGCTTTGATCGTGAGAGCATCAAGTCCGTACCGCCTGGGAACGCAGTTCTGGTAACTCCAGACGGGATTCGCATCGAGCAATTTAGTGCTGCAAAGCCACCTGCTCACTGCTTCTTCGAATGGATTTACTTCGCCAACGTGGCTAGTACCTTGGATGACAGAAGTGTGTATCTGTCTCGAACACGACTGGGAGAAGAGTTGGCACGCATTGAAATTGCGAGGAACCAAATTCCGCTCGATGACGACACCATCGTCGTGCCGGTTCCGGATACCAGCAAAGCGGCGGCCGATTCGATGGCTTATCACTTGCGAGTCCCAAGCCGAGAGGGGTTGATTCGGAATCGCTACAGCGGTCGAACCTTCATCGAAGGTGGTCGCGCTCGCAAGGCCAAAGCTTCGCTCAAGTACACTCCGTTGCGAGAAGTCCTCGAGGGAAAACGTGTCATCTTGGTCGAAGATTCCATTGTGCGATCGACCACGATGAAGGTTTTGCTCAGCCGAATTCGTGACATGGGTGGAGCAAAAGAAATTCACGTCCGTGTGGCATGTCCACCGATCATTGCACCGTGTTTTTATGGTATCGACATGTCGACGATTGGCGAGTTGTTTGCGCCCAAGTTTCTAGAAAATGGGGTTTTAACGGAAGAGGGTCAAGATCGCATGGCGCTTCAATTGGGTTGCGATTCGCTTCGCTACTTGCCCATCGACTCGATTGCCCGTGCCATTGAATTGCCAACTTCGCATTTGTGCCAAGCCTGCATAACGGGCAACTACCCAACCCCATGGGGGCAAAAACTCTACAGTATCGCCAAGCAGAACCACATCGCAGGAAGTTCGGCGGAAAGAACATACGAACTCGATCCGGTGGTGTAATCGATTGTCACCTTTTGCTCCGCAAAAGTGTGCGTCGTCACCGCTACTTTTGCGGAGCAAAAGGCGACATTGTATTGCACCTCGCGAATAAATCGTCTCCGCGAAAGTGCGCCCCGCGTGGCGTGGACTGAACTAAACTTACTTGCGGCGCAGAGTTGGCAGACTAGATTAGACCCTTAGATTATCTTTTTCGTTGAGTACCAACGTAGATCCTAGATTCAGGTTACTTTTGAAACTACAGCAGTTCTATGGACGCGTTTGAAATTGTTCGGTTGGTCGGAGCTTTCGTTGCACTGGTCGTTGGGGCAATCGTGTTCTTGGTGGTTTTCTTTAAAGGCATGTCTTGGTTGGACCGTTGGATTAAAATCCGCAGCGACGCAGGCCTAAACCGGCCAGAAGGAAAACGTCGCAAAAAGCCGAGACGTCCTAGTTCGTCGGATTGGGATTCCTTTGTGCGAGAACCCAAATCCGTTAGGACGGAAGTGCGAAAGCTCTCGCCAAGTAAAATGCAAGCATCGCAATCCAAGACTCTACCTTCCGATGAAGTTACTGGGAAACTTGACAATAACCTTACAGCTCCTTTGCAGACGCTTGCCTCTAGTGCACCTCCGATTGAGCCTGTCGCGATGGTCAATGCTGGTGCCGCGGACTCACACATGGAAGTGGATCTGTCCTCCGAGGGTTCGGAATCGGTTACAAACTCTGTGAACCGAATTGCGACGGTACATTTGCTGAGCGGCGAGACCATGGATCGCGTTGCTTTCTGCGCACGGGATCGAGTGAAGAAGATCTGCGATAGACTCGGGTTTGAAGGAGTCGTGTTCGAAAACGATGAAGGGCAGATCTGGGTGGTCAGAGAAAGCAACATTAAAATGGTCACTTGGAAGACAAATCAGCCAGCATTGACATAACACTGCAGAACGGCAAGACGAAAATGATGCGAGACAACGCGTTGCACTTGATGCACGAATACGTTCAAAACGAATCCTTGCGGCGACACATGCTTGCGGTGGAAGCAGCCATGCGAGCTTACGCGCAATCGCTTAGCGAAGATGTCGAAAAATGGGGTGTCGTCGGATTGCTGCACGATTTCGATTACGAACGCTGGCCCAATCCACCCGATCATCCAACCCAAGGCAGCGAGATTCTGAGGCTGAAGAATTATCCTGACGATGTGATTTATGCGATTCTATCGCATGCCGATTATTTGCCTGATTATCCACGCGTTTCGACACTCGACAAAGCGCTCTATGCGTGCGATGAGCTGAGTGGATTCTTGGTCGCCTGCGCGTTGGTTCGCCCGGATCGTTTGAACGGGTTGGAAGCCAAGAGTGTTCGCAAGAAGCTAAAAAACATCAGCTTTGCCGCTGCCGTGAATCGCACCGACATCACGCAGGGCGCCGAGGATTTTGGCGTCGACTTGGACGAACATATCGCTTTCTGTGTGGCTGCTCTCAATGGCGTTGCGGATCAATTATTTAGCTGAGATCCGGTCGATCAGCGAGACGTGTCGAAATTGGGCTTCGCTAATCGGTATTGCATCCGAACCGACGCCGATCAAGGCCCTACTGGATGTCGAATTGCACAGAGACTTCCGCAGGCTTGATGACTTCCGCAGGCTTGATTTCAACAACATTCGATTCTTGTTCTGGTGTTTCGAATGGCCTCGCAAGATTGTTTCCGACCAGATCTTCGATGGTCGTTGCTAACCAGATCCGGTAACTACCAGCCTTCCAGGGCTCCTTCGGTTCGAAAGACCAAACGGTCTCATGATCGGTCACTGAAACCTTTCCGCTCATCTCGACTTGCGATGCGTCCCGGACTGTCACGACGCGGTTGAGCATTGCATGGTCTAGCGGCTCATCGAAGGTCAAAGTGACAGGCTGCTTCGAGTTTGATTTCGGTGCAACGATTTTCCATTTCTTAGGATTGGGCTGTTGGCTATCGGCACCAACGACTCGGAATTTTTTAATAAAATCTGTCGCTAACGGTTGGAGATCCGCGTCGAGCCATTTGGCGTCGATTTGCAACGCGTACTCCTTGCCTGCGGCCATTGGGGTTCCGCTGTCTTCACGCGGTTTCAGACCTTTCTTGATGCGACCGGGATGAATAAACAAAGTAAAACGCATTTGGTCGGCATCCCAAAGCTCTTCGCCCAACTCCAAGAACGGTGCTTCTACTTCTTTGCCATCGAGTAGCAAATGGATCCGCTGGTAGGCTTCTCCCCGACTCATCGGTGCTGAAAAATGGATGTAAAACTTGAGCAAGTTTTCTGGCAGGAGAGCGGCAGAGGGATAAACGGCAGAAACGGCTGCGGCTGGAACACGCTTTTTGGGACGAGCTGAAAAAACGATGGATTGCGGATCGTGAGGACCGTCAAGAAGGCGAGGGTCCAATTCGACTCGGTATTGAATGGAGGAGCTCAGTGGAAATCGACTCGCAAAACGCAGTTCGGTATCGGTGACCGAAAGCGTCCCAAGCAATGCAGGCAGGTTGTTTGTACTACTAGGTTGATGGACGCGAATCGTGAGGAATTTTTGCAAATCCTCGGGGGTCAATTTTTGAAGTAGTTCAAGCTTTGAAAGCCCCAAGACTGCAAACGTTGCTGAGTCAGATGCTTCTCGCAGTTCAACTTGTACCGACGAAGTTCCTATTTGTTGTTTTCGAGAAGGCAACGCAGGCTGCTTGCCGACATCATCGGCGATAAGCATGCCAAACATCACATGGTTTATCAGGCAAACCAGAACAGCTACAAAAGTCCTAGGCACAGGTCAACCCTCATTGTGGCACGGCGGTCTCCACCGTGATTCAACCCGTACTCGATCGGCCATATCCCGATTCGAGTACGAATACAAATTCAAATTCAAATTCAAGCAGCACGGAAGTTTCCAGCAAGCTTGTCTAGTACTACAGATCATCCGATCAATTAGTGTCGTAGCGAAACTCGCCAAGAGTTTCGGCGCCCGCCCATTCCGAAAGTCTCGGCGACTTCGGCTATGGGAAAATCGGACCGTTATTGATCGAACGCTACTAAGGCAGGTCGATGGTTCGAATGTCGTCGCGACCAGCGTTGGTTACGAGCAACACTGCTTGGTTGTCATTTAGCTTGTCGAGCTGCAAAACGTCCTTGAGATCACTCAGTGTTTCGAAGGGCAGTCCGGCTGTGCCATTGATTCTCGAATCGATAGCCTTGGTCGCGTCGATATCCGTCTTGCTCAGTTTCAGCTTCATCACTCCGCGTTTCGAATTGGACATCAGCAAGTAGTCTTGATTGCCTTTCTTGTACACGATCATATCGAGTGGCTGATTCATGTTCCCGAGTTCAGCGATCGTTTTGCCTTTTGTCTTGGTCCCATCTTTAAGATCGTTGATCGGAATCGAGACGAGGGGCGTGCAAGTATAGGCGGCCAAAACCGTATCTTCGTAGGTCGTAAAGGTACGTACAGGAGAGGCGGTTTCGAGTTTGCCGTGCGCTCCGTGGTACACTTCAACGCTGGTGGCCTGGCTGGATCCGTCAAACGGATATTTCAACACTCGCAGCTTGGAAGCGAACTCTTCGTTCGAGAGTCCCGCAACGACCACTTTTCCATCCTTGTATTGCAAGTCGGTGATAGCGCTCATGCGTGGATCGCGTGGGCCTTCCTTGGATTCGGGAGCATTGGCAAATGCGGCTTTGCTGAACTTGACTTTCGTAAGACTTACTTCGGACAGAACACCTTTGGAATCCGCTTTGAAGATCACCGGGGCCGCACTTGGTCCACGGCCACGTGACACGGACAAGTACAAATTTCCGCTGACGGGATTGACAGCCATATCGTTGATGGTTGTCTCGGCAGGGTTGGAACCCATCATGGCAGCAATTTTTTGATTGACCCCTTCGATGTTGATGGATTTCGGACCAGAAGGCGCTTGATTGTCACCGGTATCGATGGCATAAACAGCCGCGCTGAGCGTATCACCGACGAGAAGTACTCCGTCGGGTGCGAAGGCCATTGGGCCCGCTTGCTTGATGTCAGGTGTACCCTCCTTCAATCCGTTATCCGCCTGAAGCAGCGCGGCCGGCATGGCCGCACAGAGGGTCAAAGTCAAAGCCAATTTGTGTCGCAACATACGTCAGCTCCTAATATCGAGAGAATGCAATCAATTGTTCCAAACTGAGACGACAGTCCAGCGGGGATTTACCAAGTGGCGGAACGATTCCGGGGGACTTGGCGACCAAACGCGTATTATCCCAAGCTTGGCCAGCAAATCAACACAATTAGGAACTTTTGTCCATAGAAGTCAAACGACGGGTGGGGAAGGGCCAAGCCGGCCAAGCCACCCCTGAAAACATCTTTGCAATGGCTAATCGTTAAAAAGGAAACGGGAGAGCGAAGCGAGCGAGCGAGGCTCCCGCCGAGCTCTAGCTGCGATGTCAGGGCGTTTTGGTTGTCCAGGGAGCATCCTGTTTTTTGGCAACGCTATCTAATCCCCCGCAATGCTAGCATTGTCGAATTTTCGGTTTTTGGGTGATATATTTATGCCCTTCAGTGGACCCATTTGTGGTGATGAGGTAAATCTCACTCAACACAAATTGAGGTCGTTCGCATGCGAGGGGTAAATATGGATAGAGATCTGCGTACCAAGCTGTGGGACGGTCTATGGAAAAATGAATCCATTGACCAAACTCTGCCAAAAAACAGGATGCCCCCGTTGCAAACGGGGAGCTGCATGGGAACAGCGTGTAACGTACGTGGCAACTCAATACGGTCCGCACAATAATGAATGGGTATCTGGCAAGCTAAGGTGTACTGGAATCGGTCCAAATCCGCTCGGTGTTGATACTTTGCAAGCCTTGCGGACTGCCTGTCAAAACATCTGGGTCCAGCCGCCCCTTACCGTTCTCAGATCCACCACCGTTTACGGATCCACCAACATTCGCGGATCCGCCAACATTCTCATCGACACTGCCACCGGTGTTGCCAACTCTGTCCGCGATGACAACTTTGTCCTGGTAGTTTCCACCGTTGCAAGTGACACACCCGTTGCTGACTGCTATACTGTGGTCAATTGGGGGAAAGCTGGTTCCGCCGGAGGTGCAATCAGTACTGACGACCATGCCGCAACCAACCGGTGGGTGGCTGGTTCTGCAGGGGGCGCATTCGACGCTTACGACCGTGCCGCAGCGAAGTGGCGGACGGCTGGTTCCGCAACCACAGCCATCCATCCTTGATTTCCGCCAACCCAGGTGTGGCCATCGTCGTGCAGCCGTTGCTCTAATTCCACTCCGAATCCTTGCGGATAAGGACCGTATGTTGACTGCTGAAAAGCATTCTCCACTCGCGGGTCTTGGGCTCCCATATAGATGCCTTGCACCCCCGGCTTGCGGTGGATGCGCTGATTGCCGGAAGTCCAGTTGCGGATTGGATTCAGGCCGTCGAACTCGACAACCTCCTGGGTCGAATCCCCCAGGAAATCGCCAGCGAGCACTTGCGAAACGTCAGATGTCCAGTCCCAGTAGGGTAACGAAACGCTGGGGTCAATCGCCTGCAATTGGCGTTCAAAATGCAGCAGGAACGCACGATGCCACGGTAAGAAGGAAGGCCCCTTGTGCGATCGAGGACCGGCTTCGCGGTGTACGCCCTCAAAGTATTGAATCATGTCAGCCGAACCGTCCTGCGGACGCATTCTCTCCAACGTCGCCAAGTATCGGTCACGCTCGGGGCCTCGCTGGTACTTCAAAACGGTTTGTCCATAGCCACCGCCTGCGGCCAGAGGACCGTATGCAGCTTGCTGTCCTGGCTGTTCGAAGCCGACACCTGTGGTTGTTGGTCCGTACGCATTGGCTTGCCCCGGCTGTCCATAGCCTCCGGTTGTTGTTGTGGGCGGCGTTCCGTATCCACCGTCTCCGCCGCGTGAAGCACCCTTTAGTTGCGAGAGTTGCGATATAGCTCCAGCTATCTGCGCTGTCGCTCCGACAGCGTTTCGCAAACCCTCTCCCCGTAAGCGGCCCTCCACGAAGGGTTGATTCGGCTGCTGCGGTGGTCCGAAGCCGCCGGTTGTTGTCGTGCGAACTTAGGTACGAAGATTTTTCGTAAGACCGGTGATTCTGTTGCTTTCGTGAAAGTTCTTCATGAAGCGTTGCAGCTTTACAACGTCGAACTTTACGAGTACCAAATCATGGGCACGCATTGGCATTTGATGCTGCGTCCACTTGTCGATGGCGAAATGGGGCGATTTTGTAAGTGGATCTGTGGGACGCACACAATGCGACACAACGCTCACTACCACATGACAGGCAATGGTCATCTTTATCAGGGACGCTTCAAGAGTTTTCCGATTCAGAGCCTGAACCCAAGTTGCTGTGCCCATGGCCAATACCGCGTCTTCAGAATTGGGTTGATCGAGTCAATGAACCACTTACTGACGGTGAACTCAAAGCAATTCGCAACTGTGCCCAACGCGGAGCACCACTCGGGGATGAAGGCTGGATTGAATCCATCGCATGACGAATGGAACTTGAATCAACCATGCGACCTCGCGGGCGACCGAGAGTACGACCATTACCGCTCGACGATCAAAAGAAAGAGGTTTGACCGGTTTGACCCATTTGATTTCTCCTCCAAATGGACACTCTCGCTGCTTCGACCATCGCAATCGTGTTAGCTCTCTTTCGACAAATTGGCAAGGAGAAGGAATTACAAGTGGAAAACTAGTCCGATACGGTTGCGAGGAACTAGTTCGGCAACTCGCTGCCTTGCGAGCTTACTCACGTAATCGAACGATCCCTGTTTGTACAAGTTCTTCAACGATTAGATGTATCGCTGTTTGTGGTTTGCCTGGGATGATGTCGGATTCCACGAAGTTGTTTCGAGATCGCTCGATTGCGTCTCGGACGCCGGATTCCGAAAACGGCAGATTGTAAACCTTGGTCTTATTGAAGTTGGCAACTTTCCTTCGAATCAGATCGCCAATTTGCGAACTGGTTAAAGTTGTCGCAGATGGGAAATCATCGAAGTGCAGGAGCAACCACAGATCAAAACAAGGATTGGACAATGCAACAGCAATGCCTTTTTGTTTGCAACGCTTGACGACCTCCACTAAATTCTGAATGTGATTGCTTTCGATCCAATGGTCGGTGTCGCAGACAAGCCAGAATTTGTCTCCCTCACCGACGCTGTATACATCGAGGTATTCCTCCAGTCTCGCCATCACATGCTGAGGCGACGATTCGCCGTGGTCTGTTTCCAAAACATGAAATTGCACCCGAGTGGATTGAAAAAGTTCGAAATATTGCTTCACCGCAAAACGATCTTCCGAGGCAATCACCACGAGCGACGCATCGCGTGTCCGATTTTCGATTCGCTGAATCGGTCGCTTCTTACGCATCGCTCGTCTCTACAGGGCATTCGATTAACTGCATGAGTTTTTCCATACCCCCAACGAATGGAATGGCCCCAAAACGTCCTTGCAAATAGCTCTTCTCGATCCGTAGGTCATTGCGAACTTTCAGTTCTGTAAGCGAGTAAAGATGCGTTTGTTGTTTTGCATCTTTTTCTGCGAACCAAATCTCGTCCCTTCGAAGGAGATCCTGAT
Organism: Pirellula sp.; assembly: GCA_043743995.1. Classification (GTDB taxonomy): domain Bacteria; phylum Planctomycetota; class Planctomycetia; order Pirellulales; family Pirellulaceae; genus JBKCUI01. The sequence continues at coordinate 17,801 of JAYTVM010000254.1, forward strand.
CGAGCAAATGCGTTTCGTGGGTTGTTACGATCAACTGCTGGCATGCGCCAGGACAGGAGTCCACAAAGAATTTCAGCAACGCGTGGGCAAGCAACGGATGCAGGCTTCGATCGAGTTCATCAATTACGAAAACCTTGCATCGCGTTTTAAGATGATAAAGTGCTGGAAGCAGATGAAGAAAACGCTGCGTTCCATCGGACTCTTCGTCAAAGGAAAGTGAAAAATCGTTTCCATCAATGGAGTGTTTGGAAGCTAGGTTTCTACGAATCACAGTTGCTGGATCATCGGGATCCAAATAAAGACTCATTCCTGGGCCAACAACAATTGGCGACGCATCATTATCCCGGAGGGACTGCAAGCTTTCGACGAGTTGTTTAGGAAGCCTATCTGCGTTGATCTTATTCTTCTCTACGGTTAGATCACCAATTCCAGTGCCAATACCAGAGAGAAATTCACCTGCAAAAGCGCGAAAGCCTTTGTTACTGTCCAGGTACTCTAGGATCGGACCGAAGCTAGCCTCAGGCGGTATGATCGACAAGCATTCGGAAAACCAAAAAACAACGCTGTTGAGTAACTCGCCTCTGCGTTCCTCATCGAGATCGACGATTTTGTTCAGAAGAAGCTGGTTTGCGCGCACACCAAGGGTTTCTAACGCCTTGAGTGCTTCTGTGGAAGCGATCGTTGTTTGTTCAAATCGCTTGAGATCCCCGAACGAAATTTCCTTACCCTTTCGGTGAAAGACTTCCGCCTCACGTCCCTTGTCGTTTGTTGCTTCAAGCCACTCTTCAGTCACTTCGTCCTTGGTGATATCGAAACCATAAACATAGATTCGATTACCAAGCATAAAGCGAAACTCAAACGAAGACGGACGAGCTGGCTCGTTCGTGAATCGAAACTGCTGGAGAGCAATCCGCTTCGCTGGCCCTGATCCCTCAACGATGAGATCCTGAGCAAAGCCCATTGCACGAACAAGGTTCGATTTTCCGGCAGCGTTAGCGCCGTAAATCACAGCCGTTCGAAGCGCGCGTTCGTCGGTGCTTGGGATATCGACACAGTGGTCCTCATGACCTTTTTGGCTCTTCGAGGCCACCAAGTTAAGTGTCTGCTCGCTCCCGATCGATCGGAAGTTTTCGACGGAAAAATTGATCAGCATGGAAGTTTTGCGGTTTTGTCACGAATTCGGAGAGTCATGGTTGTCCTGGAGTGCATATACGCATACTATACGTTAATAAAGCACGAAAGCAACACAAACGACATTGGTTTCCACACTAACGCGAAAAAACGAGATTCGTCAAAGGGACATATGCTGCAAGAACTTTTAAACCTAGGTCTCGTCGAGATTGGGGCCGACGATTCACGATTTCAGAAAATGCAAAATGCGGCAAATGCACTTAGCAGGCATTTCGTGGAAAAGCCCGAGTTACTGGTGACCGCCACTTTGATAGCATTGGACGACGATTCGGATGAGGGCGACCCATTCTTTGAGCTGGTGGAAAAGCTCGTCATCGTTGAGTGGGTAACTCTTAGAAATACGCACGTCAATCGTCCTCGACAACTGCTGCGTTCCATCACTGTTGATGCGATCGAATGGTCGGACATCGATGGGAAGCCTGCTTCATTGGCTGACGGTCTGAGTCCGGGTGAGTACTCCATTCGGGTATTCGGCAAGGCTGGTACGAATTTCGTAATCGAAGACAAGGAAACTTTGGATTGGGTCATGGAGCCAATCAATCTGTTCTCGGAACTCGTGGGTAAAGATTCCCCTTCTCAATTGGTCTATTCGGTTGAGGTTCTATTGTCTCATCTTAATGACGAAGGTCGGTCCGCACCGTATTATTGTGACGCACTTGATTTGCTTGAGAGATCCGACATGAAGTCCGAGTTCGCTCGTTCTCGGCGGCAGTTGGTACTAAAGTCGTTAGGTAAGAACACCGAACAGCAAGCCGACCCTTCGCAAACCGGAATCGTTGAAATCGACTCACTGCGGGAAATGATTCGCGTTGGCAGTTGGACGAAGGCCAAAGAGGAAGCTACGAAACTTGCACAGTCCAATGACCGGCGTACGGCGGGACTTGCAAAACTCTATTTGGCGGTGATCGCCGGCGAATCGAGTATCGCCTCGGTCTACGTCGATGATCCGGCTGCCGAGTAAGCGCCCATCATGACCGGGGTCAGATTTCGGCGGCGCGGGCTTGATTTGCGGGGTAGTTTTTGCTTGTGGCAACTTGGCCACTTTCCCCAAAAC
>JAYTVM010000255.1:0-20039 GCA_043743995.1 Pirellula sp.
CTGGGTGGCACGCTCTGAGGTACGAAGGGCGTGGTGAATCGCTAGAGTTATTTGCCACACTTCCCACGCCCATCGCTAATCGCTTTGGGCGTGCCACACGGTCGCCCAGCCTGCTAGTCTTCGGTCTGCCGCTCGCATAATCGCAGAGATGCGGATGGCCGAAATGCTAATCTTCGGCGTCTCCGAGATACGTCGCAACGTGCTGCATCACGGCACGGAGTGCCGTGCAACGCTGTTGAGCAATTCGTCGGTCCAGCGATTTCGGAAGACGTTATTCTGGTCGAAGTCCTGACAGACCTGCCGGAAGTCTTCGAAACGAGGATACAAATCCCTTAACTCGCTGGGTGAGAGCGGACACAGCTTGCCCCAATGCGGCCGGACGCCGAACAGTCTCGACATCGTTCGAGTAAGAAATCCGGTGACGTTCACAAAAGCCGCTTGCTGCCGACGCCCCTCGAAATTGGATAGCGTGATCGAATACCAATGTTCGTCCGATTGTTTCTCGGAGGCATTCTCGAGGTCCGAGGCTTCCAATGCGCGCATTGGACTGGCCATGGAAATGAGTGTGTCGTCGGCGAGAATCTTTCTTACACAAATCGGATAGTGATGGCAGTAGGTACCAGCGATTTGCTGCATCTCCTCGCGAGCACCTATGCCGGTCAATTGGCTTTGAAAGACTGAATCCATGTTGTCTCGGGAGTCGCCAGCAACCGACAGCACCTGCGTTAAGTACTGCAGTGCTGCATCCAGTTTGCTCCTTGGAACAAACAGCTCGATTTCGATATGGCGAAACAATTCATGCTCCATCACCATCTGTGCGTTGGACGGACCGATCACTCGCCAATCGCGAATCACAAAGGTCGGCACAATCCATCGGATCATGGCACGTATTAGGCGTCTCATTCTCAACACGCGCACCGCCAAGAGAATCGACAAGTGCAATCCGATGTCGATAACCATAAAACGGTAAAAATGGTAGAGCGACAGAGTCCTTGACGCGGGCGAATCCACTTCTCGACGATGCTGTACGAAGTAGGTCCAGCGCCACGGTACCAGGTAGAACTGCTGCAGAGGATAATCCTCTTCAGCAATGAGAACGTCGTCAAGCTGGCTGTACTCGTGAAAGAATTCTTCGACTACATAGGCATCCCGGCATTGCATTCGGACGCTTAAAATTACGCCGAGGCATCCTAGCGAACAACGGGCGGCGCGAAGCGCGACCCCATCCTGGATTTCTTCAATAACAGCTTTGCCGCTGACTGCATCGTATCGGGCAATTCGGACGCTCAAAACGTAATGGGACAGAGAATGCTTGCCTGATCCGTGCGTACCCGTGGAGATGGAACCCGCCGCGGTCTGTTCTGTGATAAAACCAACCGAAGGCAAAGTCCAATTCTTTTGACGTTGCAGTTCCGACAGCAATCGCTTGATTTGGCATCCGGCTCCTACACGAACCGATTTTTTGGTGCCGTCCAATTCGGGTTCAACTTGGTTAAGCTGACGCAAGTCGAGGAGCACATCGTCGGTTTCGATGGCCTTGCTCCACGAATGAAGCCGACCGATGACGCGAACGCGCTGGCCGCGATGCCGGTCTAGAATCCGAAGCACCTCCTCCTCGCAAGTTGGTGAATAAGACACTTTCGGTGTCAGTTGAATGTTCTTGCCGAAATTGCTACGAAGCATTGTCGATGTTCACCATGTCTAGTTCGACTTTCCCAAGTCCAGGGTTTAGGCCCCAACCAGCTTGACTGGTTGGTGAATAAGTTTTGCAGTTAAGAAGGTTACCCGAAAGAATCCTCCCATTTTCCGCATCCTGACGCCGAAGGCGGCAGGATGCGGAAAATGGGAGAGCAGCGAGGATTCAATTTTAACTGCAAAACTCCTTCACCCATGGCACAAGGCCATAGGGTCGAACTTAGTACAGTCGAACTAGCCATTTTCATCCGCCCCGAACTCAGCAACAATAGCGCATCCATCACGTTGCGATTCGCAAGTTCAAGGTCCGCCAAATCTTAGATGACAAATTCTACCAAAAAGATCTTGTTCCTGTGTACTTGGAATTATTATCGAAGCCGGTTTGCTGAGATCTATTTTAATTGGGAGGCGTCCGCCGCAAATCTTAATTGGCAAGCAGACTCGCGAGGGCTAGCTCTCCCCGAATCGACACCAAATACTATTTCGGGATACACCGTCAATTACCTCAATCAGCTTTGTATACCCTTTGATCCTGTGCGATCTCCGATGGATGCAACCGAGGATGATTTTGCGAAGTCGAATCGTATCATTGCGGTCAAACGGGACGAGCACTTGCCCTGGATCGAAAAGCGATTTGATAGGTTCGCTGACCGGGTAGAATACTGGGATATCCATGATGTAGATGCTTCTACTCCAGAAGAGCAACTTCCCCTGCTGCGTGCCAAAGTTTGCCAGTTGGTTACGGAGCTCGTCGGCTTTTGATCCAAGATCACATTGAATCGAACATGAACCACCACGAAAGTTTGGCCGCACACCGTCTCCTGGACGCAAATCTAAACAGAGCCTTCGAAGCGCTGCGCACCTTGGAGGATATCGCTCGATTTCAAGATCAAGCGGCATTCCAATCCCAATACAAATTGCTTCGGCATCAACTCAGGGCCGCTTCCCAGGGCTGGAGCCACGAACAGCTCTACGCTAGTCGCAATGCAGGTGACGATGTCGGACGTGAAACGAAGACCACATCCGAATCTTCACGGACCGGTGGCCTGTTAGAAATTTCGACAGCTGCTTCCCAGCGCATCCAACAATCGCTCCGGTGCCTAGAGGAAGTTGCCAAGTTCCTTTATCCTAGCTCCGCTGCCCCTATCGAAGCGGTCCGATACCGAGTCTACGACCTCAATGCACAACTGCTCCTTTCACAAAAGCGTGACCTGACCTTTTTGGCACAAGCACAACTGTATGTACTTGCCGACTGCCAACTACCCTTGAAAGCGTTTGTTCAAAGGGTGAGAGAGCTCAGCCGAGCCGGTGTCGATTTGATCCAGATTCGTGACAAACAACGGGATGCTCAGGAGTTGATTACTTACACGCAGGCCGCCGTTGTCGCGGTCGACGCCCATCCAACTCGTATCGTGGTCAATGATCGGGCGGATATCCTTCAGTGCACCACCGCGTTTGGCCTCCATGTGGGTCAAACGGATCTGAGCGTGGGGCAATCGCGATCGCTGATCCGTCCTGAGTGTGTTTTGGGGCTTTCGACTCACGATATGACTCAAGTGCGTGACGCTATCGCTGGCGGTGTGGATTACATCGGCTGCGGGCCGACTTTCCAATCCAAAACGAAGGATTTTTCATCGTTTGCTGGACTCACGTTTCTAGGTGAAGTTGCTACATTTCTTCGTGATGCGGGATCGAGCATGCCCGCATATGCCATTGGAGGAATCGACTTGTCGAATTTGAATCGGCTTTTGGAAACGGGAGTCCGCCGGGTCGCTGTCAGCCAAGCGATATGGGGAGCGGAGCAGCCTGGTCTGGCTGCCGAAGCGTTCTCGAAAATCCTCGAGCATGTTTCGTGATCATGGTTAAAATCATTGAGGTTAGAGACGGGTGCGTCGGGCCGGATAAAACGAATTGAATTGGATATCGAATGACTGCATCGCCAAAGATTCAAATCATTGAGCCATTGCTAGAGTGGCTCGACTCGCTACCTCAGGTCGTGCCTCTTCGAGCGGTATCCCCTGGTGAACCTAGCTCTCCATCAAGCGACGGAAAACGATTGGAACAATGGATTACAGACTCGCGATTGCCGGCCGATTCTCTGATCACTGCCATGCTTTGGTTGCGAATCGGAATTATCGATCCACCCCACGAAATTGTCCAGGCAGAAACAACTCCGCTAGCCAGCTACTTGCACGGAGTGGTGCATCGCTTGGAAGGGGACTATTGGAATTCCAAGTACTGGTTCCGGCAAGTGAGAGACAGTCGAGTACTGCAGTCGCTATCGCACTCGATGGAAGGGAAGTTAAAGGAAGCGAATCTTTTTTCTTTTGCTACAAGTTTCAAAATCATCCAAGGCAGTACTTTTGTCCCTTCTGAGTTTGTGTCTGCTTGCGAACAACAGTGCCACCCGTGCCACCAGGCCATGCCGGATTCAGAAAGCGCAGCCTCGCTGGAGCTTATTGGCTGGGCGGAATGGGCCAGCCTCTGGGAGCTGATCTACAAAGATGCTTAGAGTAATGGTAAAGTGATACCCTCTCGCCGCTTGCTCTTCGCGCTCGCGCTAATCGTCGCCGTCGTAGCCATTGGGATTAGCGTTCAGTATCTGCCTAGCTTGGACTGGATTGTGGATCGCGAAATTTCGCTTCGCAAACGAATTGCTCAAGCGCCGGTCAGCAGTTGGATTATCGGCCTGGTTCTATACTTTGGTTTATCGTTGCTCCCTGGCACGGCTGGCAAATCGATTGTATTCGGATGGCTATTCGGTTTCGTGGCAGCCCTCATCCTAGTTGAAATTGGATTGACTGCGGCAGCGGTCCTTTCCTTCCTCCTTGGCCGCTTTGTTGTCAAGCAAATCGTCCACCGTCGATGGCAAATCCGATTGCGAATGATCAGTCAACGGTTTGAGCAGGATGGGGCGTTTTTTTTGTTATGGCTAAGGCTCGCACACACGCCGTTCACTTTAGTCAACTACGGGGCGGGAGCGACCAATATCCCATTAGTGACCTTTTGGTGGACGACCCACGTTGGAATCTTGCCTGCTACGATCGTTTTCACCTTTCTGGGCTCCCGAATTCCCAACGTACGGACTGTCGTTGAGCAAGGAGCCTGGGCGATCGTCGACCCACCGCTCCTGTTGGTCCTAACAGCCACAGCGCTGCTGCCAATGTTTTTCAGTCCGTTGGGACGCAAGTTGGCCAAACGTTTATTCAGCCGCAAGTAGTGATGTCCCTCACGAATGGCGATTCGAGAGTTGTCACACCACGAGGCGCCCATCAGCGTGTGGCACGTCCCTGAGGTTACGAAGGGCGTGGGAGTTGCTAGGGACGTTTGCCACATTTTCCACGCCCATCGCTAGCGCTCTGGGACGTGCCACACGAATGCCGATCTGCGACGGAAATCGCCTACAACATCGACTTCAAAGCAGCGATGGCTGGCGCATAGTTCGGCTCTTGTGTCACTTCAGGCACGATTTCGCCGTAGACCACTTTGCCGTCCGCATCCAAGACATAAACCGCGCGTGTTAACAGTTTCAACTCGTCGATCATCAATCCAAAGCTCATGCCGAAGGCTCCGTTTTGGTAATCGCTTCCGACCTTCATCGCCTTGATGTCCTCTGCGCCACAGAAGCGATTCATGGCGAATGGCAAATCGCGACTTACTGTCAAAGCATTGATCTTGTCCCCCATGGCCCCCAGTTCAACGTTAAACTTCTTGGTCTGGATCTGGCAGACGCCTGTATCAAGTGATGGCACGACGCTGATGATGGTCGGCTTGCCCTTGAGATCGGCCTTAGAAATGGTCTTGAGGCCGCCCTCGAAAAAGTGGACGGTAAAATCAGGTGCTGGGCTACCAACGGCAAGCTCTGTGCCAAGTAGAGTCATCGGGGTACCCTTGAACGTAATTGCTCCGGCGCGTGCCATCGTGAAATCCTCGTTATCTGTATTGCTAGAAACTCGTAAAACAACCAGGGAAAGTAAGGTTTGCTGGCCGTTTCGTCAATCCTTGAGCCCAAAGATTAACGGACGCTAGCAGCGTCCGCCACGTGGCTGGCGCTGCTAGCGTCAGAACCATTCTTGATCAATGAGTTGAAAGGGACTTTTTGCGGTATCGTCAACCCGCCGGATAAAAGCAGTTTCCAGGGTGAAGTAGCCTCCCATCCCGTCGCGATCACGTCTTCTCGAGGGAAAATTAGTGTATAGCCAGACGGAGGAAACAGACCGATAGGAACATAAACACATGCCAGTGGCTTGCCCGTACTAATGTCTTGACATTCTCCCATCAAGAATCCCGTCGCCTTAGCCCCGGCATGTGGAAACGGCACCAATACAACCGTATCGATCTTCTTTAATCCGTCCGGTCCCTGCATGGCCTGCGAAGCGTCGCGAACCGCTCGATACAACACCGATATGCCAGGAATGTAACTGAAACCCCAATCCACCCAGCGACTTAATCTCGATTGAAAGGCATAGCCAAGGATGTAGAAAATCAACAAAACCGTCAAAAGAGAGATGGGCGGTGTTACGTACTTCTCAACCGCCGTCCAGTATGGATTATCAGTGCCTTTCGGAACAATCAGGGGAGCAATCAACGAGGCAACCGGATCGATTACCCAGGAATTCAAAATCAAATAGATTTGGTAGACGACAAACAGAGTCAGCAAAATCGGAGCAGCGAACAAAATGCCGAAGACAATCCGCCGTAGAAACCATCGCAGCCCGGAGACACGAGGTTGGATCGGCGAAGGCAATGGAAATCCGGAAGCCGAATCAGCGAAGTTATTCATGGATGAGGTGTCTTAACCAGTGGAAACATTGCTCTTAGGCGAGCGGCAGTCGCTTGAGTGCTTATCGTAGCCGAAAACAGCGACCGGGTTGCGACTTGTTCGGTAAAAATGCCCCGAACGCAGCCTAACCTACGACAGTAGTTTCACCGCATGCGTAACGGATTCCACTAAACGATTCACCTCGTCCGGCGTGTTGTAGAGATAAAAACTGGCGCGGCAGGTAACGGATACGCCCAGTCGACTATGCAGCGGCATCGCGCAGTGGTGCCCGACTCGGATCGCAACTCCCCGGCCATCAAGTACGCGAGCGATCTCCTCGCCATGAATCTCATCTATCGCAAACGAAACCACGCCACTTTTCCTTTCAAGGGCCGGTGCAAAAATTCTCAGGCCGACTATCTTCAGTAGACCCTGCGTGGCTTGCCCAGCTAGCAAACGCTCATGCTCCATCAACCGCTCATGCCCGATCGTTTCCAAATACTCGATGGCTGGCTTTAGGGAAATAATCTCGGCGATGGCGGGAGTGCCGGCTTCGAATTTGTGCGGCAAATCGGCTAATGAAAAACCATCGAAGGTCACCGACTTGATCATGCTGCCGCCCCCCTGCCAAGCCGGCATGCTCTCAAGAATCGATTGCTTTCCATAGCACACTCCGACACCCGTCGAAGCAAGCATTTTGTGGCCACTAAAGACCACGAAGTCTGCGTCCCAGTCTCGAACGTTGATTGCACCATGCGGCGTGGCTTGCGCCGCGTCAACAACCACCGTCGCACCGACTCCATGAGCTAATTGAACAAGTTGTTTTACTGGATTGATCGTCCCGAATACATTTGACACCGCCGTAAACGATACGAGCTTCGTGCGAGGCGAAAGCATGCGTTCGAATTGTTCGACATCCAAGGTGTAGTCAGACCGGAAGGGAACCCAACGAATCTTGCAGCCCTTGCGCAGGCAAAGCTGTTGCCAAGGAACGATGTTCGAATGGTGCTCCATCTCGGTTAGGAGTATCTCATCCTCTGGACCGAGGTTGGCATCCCCCCAAGCTTGTGCAATCAAATTAACCGAAGCCGTTGCACCCGCAGTGAAGATGACTTCTTCGGTCTTGCCAGCATTGATAAAGCGCCGTACGGCCTCTCGACTTGCTTCGACGCCTTCGGTCGTTCGAACTGCCCATTCATGCCCAGAACGATGGACGTTGGCGTAGTGTTCGGAAAAAACGCTGGAAATCGAATCGATGACCGATTGCGGTCGCTGCGAGGAAGCCGCGTTATCCAAATAAGCAATTGAGAGTCCGTCTCGATTCTTCTGTTGCAGGATCGGGAAATCCGCGCGGATGGTTTCAATCCTCGATTGCAATGGCCCGAGGTCATTGAACTGCGTTTTGCTCGCAACGCCAGTAGCCACCGCATTCGAGCTCGACGATTCTTGCACGGACTCCGCATAAAGCCGAATCCGTTTGATCATCGAATGCAAGCCGTTGCTTCGGAGCGGCGAAAGAAACGATCGCAGATGCAGTCCGTCGAGCACTTGTTCGATTGGAAACGCCAGGATCTCATCCGGTGTCTTGCCTGAATAAGCGGACATCAAAACGGCCACTAGACCACGAACCATGGGTGCATCGCTGGATGCCGAAAAATGGAATACCTTCCCGTTCCAGCTCGGGACAATCCACACCATGCTTTGGCATCCCATTACCCTGAACTCTTCGGTGCAAAACTCCTCGGGAAAATGTGGGAGCGATTGCCCAAGCTCGATCAAAAACTGAATTCGATCCTCGGATGTATCCAGATCGTCAAGTTCCTCTTGCAGTTCCGATAAGTCGGGGTAAATGATTTGCGTGTCCATATCTTAGAATATACCGAGTTGGTCCTTGGCATCTTCCGTCATACGATCCTGCGTCCAAGGTGGATCCATCACCACTTTGATATCGACCGCGCCAACCCCTTCGATCGCTTCGATGACTTGGCGGCTGTTCGCAACGAGTTGTGGCCCGGCAGGGCACATAGGACTGGTCAATGTCATTTCGACATTGACGTTTTCTTTTTCTTCCTCACCCGGTTGGATATCGACCACATAGATCAACCCGAGGTCAACAATGTTCACGAAGAGTTCCGGGTCGATGACAAGCTTAAGTTGTTCGCGTACATGATCTTCAGTGATTGGCATTTTACGATGGTATTTGGTTGTGTTGTGGGCCGCGGGCGCTAGCAGCGGGTGGGTGTACGAATGCGGCTAGCGCCCGCGATTCAAGTGCTTTGGTTTTGAGCAATGGGAGGCCGAGGCTCCTGCCGAGCTTGGAGGCTGTTGATTTAGTACTGTAACGGCAATACCGTTCAGTTATTTGTTTAACAGTCAGCCGAAGGCGTACTCGATACCATTGTCGTACTCGATACCACTAACGTACGGCTACGGCTAACGGTTAAACGAAATCTTTGCGAAATTGGGTTTCCTTGAACGGTATTGACTTTATCGGCAAGCAAAAGGCGTCAATTATCTTTCAGTTGCACAAACACTTCGTCGTTTTCGATTCGCACTGCATGCGATAGCGTTGGTTCCGTGGCCGGCATACACATCGCGTCCCCCGTTTTCACGTCGAACTTCGCGCCGTGCCTTGGGCATACCAAGCAGTCGCCGACCAGTTCTCCGTCACCGAGCGTGCCTCCATCGTGAGTGCAAAGGTCCTCGACACAATAAATTTTGCCATCCATTAATTTCACCAAGACGACAAAACGGTCGTTCACTTCAATGGTCTTGGCAACTCTAGGCTTCAATTCGCTCAGCTTACAAGCGAATTCAAATTGGTTCGTACTCAATTCTGCAGTCATTTCCTTTTGAGCAACTTTCTAATCGTATTGGCGAACTTGACGAGCGATGGCGGCACCGAGGGCTTCGCGTACACTCTCGATCGAGATGCGATCGAAAATTTGCTGGAAGAAACCGGTGACAATCATTCGAATGGCCTCTTGGCGAGTGAAACCGCGCGACCGAGCATAAAAAATCAGTTCTTCGTCAACGCGACCACTGGTGCTGCCGTGCGTGCATCGCACATCGTCGGCTTTGATTTCCAAACCAGGAATGGAATCCGCGCGGGCCAAGTCGCTAAGCAGCAAATTGTCGTTTCGTTGGTAGCCGTCCGTCTTGTCAGCCCCCTCATCCACTTTGATCATCCCGCGCCAAACCGTTCTTGAACGATCTTGCAACACCGCTTTGTAGAGGAAATCGCTCTTGCAGTGCGTAGCGGAATGCCGCTGAATGGTGTTGTAGGTAAGTTGCTGACGATCGCGAGTAAACAAAACTCCGTTCACATGGCTGCTTGCACCCTTGCCAACGAGAGCGACTTGCTGGTCGACTTGCGAGAATTTGGAGCCTACAGCGGCAATCGTCCACTGGATGTTGGCATCTTGCCCCACACTCGCTCGTTTGTGAGCAAAGTGCCAAGTATTACTGCCCCAGTCCTGGAGTCCGACGTACCGCAAGTTGGCTCGGGCTTGGACAACCAGTTCAACGCCACCACAGTGAAAACCACCGGCATCGTGCGTACCACTACTGGACTCGAACAGGACCGTAGCTTCGGAACCCTCGTCTAGCACCACCAAGGAATGCGAAAGGTCGACGCTGCCATCACCCATGGCGGCATGGATGTGCAGCGGCTTGTCGATAACGACGTTCTTGGGCACGTAAAGGAAATATCCATCTGTCCACATCGCAGCTTGCAGTGCCGCAAACCTATCGGTGTTGACATTGATCTGAGCATGAAGGTGCTTCTTTACCAACTCCGCATGGTCGCGGGCGCATCGGCTGAGCGAACCAAAAACGACTCCCTTGGCAGCGTACTTCGGATCGAGTGATTCCGAGGTGACCAACCCATTTTCGCAGCGGATCGATCCCGCGACGTCAACACCGTCCAGCAAACGGACAGGTGCGTTAGCGACCGACTGTGGTTGCGTTTCATTGGTGGGGCTATACCTCGCCAGCTTGAAGCCACGAATGTCCGATCGCAGCCAGTTTTCATCACGGGGATTTGGCCAACCCATCGATTCAAACGCAGCCCAAGCATCCTTGCGAGCCTGTGTGATCCAAACCGGATCGATACGTCGATCCAGAAACTGATCGAAGCCAGCTTGATCAAAGCTGACGGTATCATTCCGAGCAATAGTCGTCGTCATTTAGCCCACCGATCCTTCCATTTGCAATTGGATCAGTCGGTTCATTTCAACGGCATATTCCATTGGCAACTCTTTGACGAGTGGCTCGATAAAACCGCTCACGATCATGGTGCTGGCCTCGGCTGAGCTCAATCCGCGACTCATCAAGTAAAACAGTTGCTCCTCGCCGATGCGGGACACGCTCGCTTCGTGGCCAACGCTCACATCTTTTTCCAGGATCTCGATGTAGGGATAGGTATCGCTTCGGCTTTGCGGGTCCAAAATCAGAGCATCGCACACGACGCTGCATTTGGAATTCTTGGCCCCTTTTTCAACTCGCACAAGCCCCCGGTAACTGGCTCGACCGCCACCCTTAGAAATGGACTTGCTGATGATCTGCCCCGTGGTGTTGGGTGCGCAGTGGACTAGTTTAGCTCCAGCATCTTGATGTTGACCCTTGGCTGCAAACGCAATGGAAAGAATCTCACCGTGGGCACCTGGCTCCAGCATGTAGACCGACGGATACTTCATCGTGAGCTTGCTGCCCAAGTTTCCGTCCACCCACTCCATGGTCGCGTCCGCATAGGCAACGGCTCGCTTGGTGACCAAGTTGTAAATGTTGTTGGCCCAGTTTTGGATCGTTGTATAGCGGCAACGGCTACCGCGTTTGCAAATGATCTCTACGACTGCCGAGTGCAACGACTCAGAGGTGTACATCGGAGCGGTGCAACCCTCGACATAGTGGACCGAAGCCCCTTCGTCAACAATGATCAGAGTACGTTCAAATTGCCCCATGTTCTCAGCATTGATGCGGAAGTAGGCCTGCAGCGGAAACTCGATCTTGACCCCCTTGGGGACGTAAATAAACGAACCGCCGGACCAAACCGCCGAGTTCAAAGCCGCAAACTTGTTATCGGTCGATGGGATGATCGTACCGAAATACTCTTTGACGAGTTCCGGATAGTCGCGAACCGCCGAGTCGGTATCGGTAAAGATAACGCCTTGGTCTGCAAGATCTTGCTTGAGCGATCCGTAGACAACTTCGCTTTCGAATTGTGCCTTCACACCCGACAAGAATTTCTTCTCAGCCTCAGGGATTCCGAGCCGGTCGAAAGTGTCCTTGATTTCTTTCGGCACTTCGTCCCAAGTCTTCCCTTGCTTGTCGGTCGGTTTCAAGTAGTAAAAAATATCCTGGAAATTGATGTCGATGGCACCGCCCCACTTCGGCATTGGCTTGGAGTGGAAAATCTCCAGACCTTTGAGGCGGTAATCTCGCATCCAATCCGGTTCGTTCTTCATTTCCGAAATCTGGTTGACGATCTCAGCGTCGACACCCTTTCGGGCTTTGAAGACCGCCTTGCTTTCGGTACGGAAATCGTACTTGTTGATTTCGCCGACCGATTCGTTTGCTGCAATATCTGTTGACATTATGATTGTTTCTTTAGGTTGTGTAGTGGTTCATTTGGATCGATAAAGAGATGGTTGGCTAGACCGCCACCACTTCTTCTTTACCAATCATTTCTTGATTGGCCGCTTCGGCATCGGGATAAGTTTTGCGGATACGTTCGTAACCGTGATCGTGAAGTTCGCGAGCCAGTTCAGGTCCCCCGGTCTCGACGATTCGACCGCCGAGCATGACGTGTGTAAATTGAGGTTTGTTGTGCTCGAGGAGTTTGTCGTGGTGCGTGATGATCAGTAGCCCCATTTTATCCCGCCCAATTTCAGCGATCGAAGCGCTCGCTAGCTTCACCGCGTCGGCGTCCAAGCCGCTATCGGTTTCGTCGAGGATGGAGAATTTGGGAAGCAGCATGGCCATCGTCAAAATTTCGGCACGTTTCATTTCGCCACCCGAGAAACCATCGTTGACATAACGGCGAGCGAACTCCGAATCCATCTTGAGTTGTTCCATTTTCGACTTCAGTTCCTTGCGGAATTCTCGCATTGGGATCAAGTCTTCGCCTTCCTTGCGATCCGGGCGTCGAACATTGGTCGTAGCATGCCTAAGGAAATCCGCGGTCTTTACGCCTGGGATAGCGATGGGGCGTTGGAAAGCCATGAAAATGCCAGCCCGGGCGCGCTGATCGGCTTCCCATTCGGTGATGTTTTGTTCGTCGAGATAGATTGCACCCTCAGTAATTTCGTAGTTGGGATGGCCCGCGATGGCCAATCCGAGGGTGCTTTTTCCCGAGCCGTTTGGGCCCATGAGGGCGTGTGTTTCGCCAAACTTAATTTCTAAATGAACGCCGCGTAGAATCGCTTTTCCGTCGACAGCGACATGCAGATTTTCGATTCGGAGTTTGTGTGACATCTGTACTTTCGATCCAAGGTCAGTTTAAAAGTGAGTAAAAAATTTGGTTAGGAATATCGATGTTGGGCGATCAACTTGGAGCGCCCGTGCTAGATGAGCTTGTGCTAGGTGAGCTTGTGACAGTAACCGTCGGTTTGAACTGGCAACAACTATGTCCGTCTAAACGACATTGAGACAATTCCATTTCCTGCCCCAATGCTGTGCTCAAAACTTTCGTTTCCAAGTTGCAAACGCTGCGATCATGATCGTGGCCAACTAAGTCTGGATAGGGGCAGGCTTGTACCTCGAGGATCGGCAACCCAGAGCCGCTGGTCATGCAGGTCGGAATTTTACGGTTCGACAAAAGGCCCGCCATCATCTGCATCCGATCGTCTAGCGGACCTTCGACCAAGAGTTCGCGAAAGGCGCCACCCATGCGATCGGAAACCCGCTCCATCAACGCGGCTTTCACCTCTTGAGATTCGATCGAATTGACCTCTTTCCATAAGGCAATCGCTAAGTCGGAGTAGGTTACGCCAGCCTGCCGGGCACCCTTGCCAGTCAAGAAATAGTTGAACGATGGTCGGCCTCGACCGACACCTTGCTTGCGCCGCTCGATCAAACCGGATTCCTCGAGCCGATCCAGCCGCTGCCGAATGGCGGTTGCAGTCACTTCCAAGCGTTCCATCAAGTCGGTAACGGACAGCCCTTCTTGCCGCCTCAGCAAGTCCAGAACGAGCTGGTCCACAGGCCGGGTGGGTGAGTCGCAGGATTGGGTTTTGAGTTCCATGGAAATCACGTGATTGCTAGCATAAATGCAGTAAATTGCCCCAAAGGAGTGGTGCGATTCTACGTAAAGTGTAGCCATTTACTCAATTTAGACAAGCTGCATTGCGAATAAACACGTAGATCCGTCGCTCCGCGACGGATGTCCTCTTTGTTGGAACCCGATTGGACCCAATTGGACCCAGCGTTCATTCTCGCAAAGAACTCCATTCCGTAATTTTTCACTCGAAATATCGAGTTAAACTTCAGCTGTCCGCCGTTTAAAAGAAGCACATAACTTGTCGAAATGGCCTGTTTCTTGGAAAAGAGATCGAAAAAGATAATAACTCGCTCCATTGGCAAAGTGAAATTGCAATGTCTCAGCCTCTCGACCGACGTACTTCATCGACGCTAACTGAATACTCATGACATGAACGCCCGATCCGTAGATAAGTTCCGTCTCGCTCACCCAGCCCCAACACCTGGCGGTTGCATGGTTTCGGTTGCGAAGAAGTCGAGCTAAGTTTCGTACACTTGGAAGGACGGCAAACAATAAAACGACCATAAGGCCTATGTGGCCCCAACTCCGTAGACCTTGAACCCCCTGAAAGACCGTAAAAACGATGTAGATGCCAAGACTAACAGGGCCAAGTAGCAGAGTAATCCATACATTCCACGTTACGGGCCTCTGAATCCAGCCACTATAATAATTTGCTGACCCAACTTCACATTGGAAAACTGCCGCGCAGTCCGCCGCCAATTGGTCGTAAGTCGTTTGAGCCGTTTTGTTTTGAATCCTCATTTGCTCCATGTCGCGCGGTTGATAGCCATCAAACATCTCTCCATCCAATGCCAAGAACCGACGCGCATCCTCACCCAACGGAACACGCACTCCCGCCTTCGTTACGACCAAGTGTGATAAAAGTACCCAAGGGAACCAATGGGTTTTATCTTCGTCCTCAAGAATTAACCCTGTAGAACTAAAAGTGCCCTTCATTGGCCCCAACAGGTCCGGAAACTTTTTGAGATAGGATCTCGCTCTTGCGCGAGTTGACACCATCCGGATACAAAAGACTAACGCAATACTTGTAACAAGTGTCATTCCTACCGATCCAACAATCATTCCGGCTTCACCCGTGGCGAAGATGGCGAACAGCGAAGCGGTAATCAACAATGGCAATGCAACCGCGATCAAGAGGAACGCGAGTATCAGAAAAAGAAACAATTGCGTTTTCGGAAGTAACTTACGGTAGCTTTCTTCGCTGACAATCCCATCGAACGAAATAGAATCGGGATGGACGCAAATCTCAGATGTTGGCGCGTATGGGTTTTGAGGCTCGGACATCGGGAAACATTTGGAGAAACGGTCTTACTGTGGCCGTGCGAGGCCCTCGCTCAGAGGCTGTGATTTTATAGTACCAATCACACTCCGTGTGATTTCCGCAGTTCAAAAACCTATGGTTTTTGAGGCAACATCACACGGAGTGTGATGGGTACTTTCTTCGGCTTCAAAAAAATCACAGACTCTCAGTGTGGTTACTTTGAGCGAGAGCCTCGGTCAGCTACATTTGTTTAGCTACATTTGCTCATCTGGTTGCACGGCCCCGGACGTTGTGTCTACGGCGACTACTTTTCCATTTTGCCATTGCAGTTCGATGATTTTGTCGGCGTATTGCTCGAATAAATGCCGTTCGTGATGGCTGATCATCAAGACTTGGAAACCGAGGGCCCGGCTGGCGTCGTGGATGATTTTCACCAGTTTTGGGACCAAATCCGCTCGAAGCCAGCAATCTTGCTCGTCCAGGATCAAAAAGCGACGATGCGTTGCCTCATCGAGCGTTGTCAAAGCAAAGATCCGTAGGCAGACACTGACTATGTTTGCGACCGAGCCACCTTGGCCATTGATCAGATCCTCTGATTTTCCATCGCGCTCGACCCAGAATTCAACGCTCGCACTATTCCGTGAAAATCCGGCCTTGGCATGGAAAGTAATCGGCTGCTCCAAAATCTCCTGCAACGCGATCGTGATTTTCTCCTGAACGGTTCCAAGCAAACTTGAAAACAGGTCCTGGTTCAATTTCTCGAGAGCAATCGAGACTTTTTCCGCAGTTTGCTGATACTTATTCAGTCTCTCGAGTTCTTTGGCGTTGGCGGCGAATTCTCGCAGCGCCTCTTGCCGAGCGAACGATAACTCATTCAGTCGACGTCGGATCTTTTGAGGATCCGCATGGGATGACCCGTTTTCCAACGGCAAGATAAGAGTTTCGTTCATTTTCAAGAACACCATCCATTGTGAGCCATTCCTCCGAACCAGGTTGGTAGCTTATTATCTCTACAGGAGTAAGTTAGGGAATGGTAAAGTCTGCGATTCAGGCTCGTTCGAAAAAGAACGGGAAAGCGAGGCTCCTTCCGAGTTGGCGCCGCCATGGTTCGGCAGGAGCTTCATCCGCCTCACCCCACCGAGTACTCAAAGCACCGAACAGAGCTCCATTTCATGGCCAGTGTCACCCAAGACCTTTTTGCAAAGGGGCTCATTAAGCCGCCAAGATTCGTACCTGCGAACATGATCTACGAAACCATCATGGGGTCCCAAGCCTATGGCGTCTCAAGCGAGACATCCGACAGAGACATTTATGGAGTATGCATCCCTCCGAAAGCCGACATCTTTCCGCACTTGGATGGCAAGATACCTGGCTTTGGCAATCCACACGAACCATTTGAAAACTACCAGCAATCGCATGTCCGCGATGGTCACTTAAACGATTCGCACGCCACCGAGTACGATTTATCGATCTACGGCATCGTTCGGTATTTTTCGCTGTGCATGGAGGGGAATCCGAACATGCTTGATTCCCTTTTCACGGCTCAGGATTGCGTCCTGCATATTACGGCAGTCGGCACTTTGATTCGAGAGAGCCGTCAGCATTTTCTTCACAAAGGCTGTTGGCCCAAATTCAAGGGGTACGCATACGCCACCATGCACAAAATGCGAACGAAAAACCCGATCGGGAAACGCCGTGAATTGGTCGATCAGTATGGATTCGACGTGAAGTATGCGTACCACATCGTACGGCTATTGAACGAGTGCGAGCAGATTCTGACTCATCGCGATATCGATTTGCGACTCAATCGAGAACAGCTCAAAGCCATTCGGCGAGGAGAGATGAAGGAAGCAGAAATCTTCGCATGGGCTAGCGACAAAGAACGGCACCTGGAAACACTTTACCACCAGAGCAAACTACCGAGTGGCCCGGACCAAGGGGTGCTACGGGCGTTATTGCTCCGATGCCTCGAAGAGCATTTTGGCAACTTGGGAAATTGCGTTGTTTCACCGGACGCTGCAACAACGTCTCTCAAAGCGATACAATCCATCTTGGATCAATTTCACAAGTCAGCTGATTTGTAGCTTAATTCGTGAGAATTCCTCGCGACATTGAATTCTCACGAAGTCAGCTACGGTAATTTCCATTTGCCTATTCGATTGATAGAAACAGTAAAACCATGTTTAAGCTTTGGATTATAGCGCACCGGGAATACGTTGCTATGGTGGGTACCAAAGCCTTTCTGTTTACGCTGGTTATGATGCCGATCCTGATGTTCGGCAGTCTGCTGGCGATGCCATTGCTGAATCAAGTCAGTGGCGGCAAAACGCAAAAAATCGTCGTCTCCGATGGAACGGGGCGACTGTTTGCCATCATCGAAAAAGCGGCGATTGGGCGCAATGAGTCGATTCAAAGCAAATCGACCGAACCGGTTGAAACCAAGAAAAGGAAAGGCAGTTCCCGTCCGACGTTCATGGATCAGCAAGCGGACATCTGGGAGTTTGTTGCCGCACCCAACGAGTTGTCAGAAGACCAAAGACTGGAATACAGCTCAGAGATTCGAAATGGAGATATCTATGCCTTGGTCGAAATCCCGAAGACTTTTCTAGATGCCACAGAGGCTGCACCAACGGAACGAATGCCTGATGAAAAAACAGCACCGTCGACCGCGAGTGCCAAGTTTTACAGCCAGGATGCGTTGATGAGCGGTGCACGGTCTTGGCTCAACACGCTCGTCAGTCAGCGTCTACGCGAAGTGCGAATGGAACAATATGGCTTAGACCAGATCGATCCGAAGATCTTTGCCCAGATAGACGCGAGGGTTGAGTTGTTGCCTAGCATGCCAATAAAAAAGTCCGACACGGGCAAGTCGGACGAACATTCAGTGATCGACTCGCTGGTGAGTATGTTCTTGCCTTTTGGAGTCATGATGTTGATGTTCATGGTCATCCTCATGGCCGCCCAGCCGATGCTGGAGAGTGCCATGGAAGAAAAGAGTCTTCGCATCTCCGAAGTTCTGCTGGGTTCGGTTACCCCCTCGCAACTCATGGGAGGCAAATTGCTAGGCAATGTCGCTGGTTCACTTGTGATCTTTGTGCTGTACGGGGCAGGCGGTTTATTTTTTCTGAATTATCAAGGACTTTCGGATAAAATACCAATTGGTTTGTTGCCCTGGTTTCTGCTGTTTCAATTGCTCGGTGTCTTGTTTTTCAGTTCGATTTTCCTGACGGTTGGAGCATCTGTCAACGAGCTCAAGGAAGCACAGACGCTCCTGCTACCGGTCTGGATGGTTTTGATGGCACCGATGATGGTGTGGTTCATTGCGGTTCGAGAGCCCAACGGGATCGTATCGACGACGTTGAGTTTCTTTCCCCCGTCCTGCCCCATGATGATGGTGTTGCGATTGGCGTCGGGCACGACGGTTCCGTTCTGGCAGCCGCCACTAGCAGCGTGTATGATGATTGCTTCCACCTATGGGATCGTCACCTTGGCCGGCCGAATTTACCGTGCAGGTCTATTGCGGAACGAAGGAGTGCGATCCATTGGTCAACTATTGAGAAGAACGATCGTTAGAAGCTAGGCCACGAGTTTCCCCTAAGGCGAGGGGTACTTTGAAATCTACGTAAAAACCGGGTGGCACGCTCTGAGGTACGAAGGGCGTGGTGAATCGCTAGCTAGAATCATTTGCCACGCTTCCCACGCCCATCGCTAATTGCTTTGGGCGTGCCACACGGTGGCTTGGCATGGTAGTCTTCTGCCTGCCCTCGCCTAAGAGCAAGTAGAGTAGGTTGACAATTCCAGGATCGGGACATTGGTTTCATGAAAATTTGGTTCATCTCGGACACGCACAACGAGCACGCGCAACTCATAGTACCCAATGTCGATTTGGTCATTCACTGCGGTGATGAATCCGAGTCCGGCGAACCCTGGACGAATGAGCCGGAGTCGCGAAGATTCTTTGAGTGGTATTCAGCGCTCGATATCCCAACGAAGATCTTTGTTCCTGGAAATCACTCGACAGCCATTGAAAAAGGCTTGATTCGTTCAGAGGACTATCCAAAAGTGACCTTTCTGATCCAATCGCAGCACGAGTGGAACGGGCTCCAGATCTTTGGTACGCCCTACACCCCGAAATTCTTCGACTGGGCTTACATGAGGGAACGCTCGGATCTGGATATCGTGTGGCAATCGATTCCAGACGACATCGACATCTTGGTCACCCACGGCCCGCCCAAAGGAATTCTCGACGTGACTCGCGATATGGACACTAGAGAGCCAGTCCACGTCGGCTCGAAATCCCTTCGTAGGCATGTGCTGGACAGGATCAAGCCAAAAGTCCACGCCTTCGGTCACATTCACGACGAGAGAGCTTTTACGAATTTCGGAACCGTCACTCGCGATCAAACGCAGTTCATCAATTGCAGTTGCTGCGACCTCTCAGGTCGATTAAAGAACAACGGCTACGTGATAGAATACGATGAGTGAACAGTCCAAGACATTGAGAGACATCTCGAACAATAAGTTTAGTCGTCTGGGCAGATCAGAAGGGCTTCAATACGAGCGACGACGCTCTGGAGAGCTTGGTCGCTTATGCGTCTGATTCGCTCAACCTTTCTTGCTCGCCAATCGACGCTTCGCAAGTGGTCTGCGAGCACGACACTTGGCGCCCCGCCGTTGTTGGAAACATCGACCTCAAACGCGTAACCCTTGACTTGTCGGGTAGCTGGGCAGATTACACATAATCCAGTTTGGCGATTGTACGTTTTAGGACTGATAACCAATGCTGGTCGACGTCCGGCCTGTTCATGACCCGCAACAGGGTTCAGCGTAATCCATACGAGATCCCCTCGCTCTGGAATGAATTGTCTAGGTTTCATTCGATCACCTCACGTCCTACATCATTGCCAAAGTCGGTTTCACCGTGTAATTGCGATGGTTTGCAATCCAAAAGAAGTTCGGCAAGTTTCAGTTTTGATCGCCGTGTAGGCCTGACCAACAAAGTGCCCTCGCGAAGTTCCAATTCGACATCCGAGCCATCGATC
>JAYTVM010000256.1:0-1664 GCA_043743995.1 Pirellula sp.
TCGATGGATGGCTACCGGTACGTACCAATCCCCAGAAAACAATCGCATTCTCCATTAAATGCTGCTATTCTAAACCCGGCCCGACTTGTGATCGACGCCGTAAATTTCGGGCCGCCCAGCGCGGCCCGTAATTTCATATGGCTATGTTCCTATTCGTCCTGGTGGTTGCGGCTTGTTTGGATCGCATTCCAAATGATGGCAGCAACGAGCGATGCCGCAACTGCTTCAACAAATGGGGGCGATACAACAAAACCAATTCCAATTCCAAGAGCCAAAAGAATCAATTTAACGTTTTTCATAACTCTATTCCCGTCGTGACTTTCGTGGATGCTTTCTTGAGTGAAAGAATTTGGAAAGATTGAATAGGGAATTTGATCGACGTGTAAAACACGCCTGGAAAGCAGAAGTTCGACGTGTAAACCACGCCTGGAAACAGAAGTTCGACGTGTAAAACACGCCTGGAAAGCAGAAGTTCGACGTGTAAACCACGCCTGGAAAACAGAAGTTCGACGTGTAAACCACGTCTGGAAAACAGAAGTTCGACGTGTAAACCACGTCTGGAAAGCAGAAGTTCGACGTGTAAACCACGTCTGGAAAGCAGAAGTTCGACGTGTAAACCACGTCTGGAAAGCAGAAGAGTTACAACAGTAACAAGCCAGATTCTACAACGGTTTCTTTCCAGGGTCAAGGCGCGATTTCAAAAAATCGATCTCGGCAAGTTCCTTATCAACCGTAACCATCCGACATTCGTTCTGTTGTACGCGTTCTTCGAGATCGGCCAAACGAGCGACACCCGGCGTGTCGGTTTCGTTTTGCCCAAGTTTCGAGGTTGTCTTGAAGACTTCGTTACTCCATCGGGCGTTGTCTCTTCCGAGCGCAGTTCGCTCGTATTTGAGTTGTTGAAGGTACTTTTGGGCCTTCATCTGCGTCGCTTCGACTACGTCCTTGAGGATCTCCGGCGCGTCGCCGAGCATCTTGACTTGGTTCACCACGAAGTCTTCGATCTGTTTGGCTGGAATCGAATTCGATGCACAATTTTGCCAATCGAGTTTTTGAGCCGAGTTGCAGACTTAGGAGCGATAGCTTTGCGTATGAACTTGAACAAGCTGCTACGGCACGACGTTCTCAAGAGCGACGCAATGGTGGACTACGTTGCAGTCCGGATCGCTGACGAGTCGGAGATCCGACGATCAAAGTAGTTTCCGTATCAGTACTTTGCTGCGTATTTGAATGTGGACGATGAAGTTACGCAGAAGATCAAGACTCCACTGTGTAAGCGATCCAAACGACTGACGCACAAAAAGCGATTGGAGGTGGCCAGTCGTCGGTTTCCACCGAGCAAAATTCCAAGCGTGGGCATCCCATCCACCGGTCCATGATCAAGTTCCTCAACGACTCCATCCCGACTCAGCCCCCGTCAATCAAGATAGCTATCATTCACACACCGGTGACACGTTTGGACAGTACAATTGGGAAAATCGAAAAATCTTCTGACGGCAGCGACCCCTGGGTAATTTGCGTTAGCAAGTCCCCACCAAATGGTTTGTGGTAGCACCGACGTGCATGCATGGCTAGAATGCTAGCAAGGTTTTGGCAGCAACCGGGTTGTTTATTTGCATCGCCAGGTTTGGAGGCTAGAGCGAGTTACGGAGCAAGTTGGTGCC
>JAYTVM010000257.1:0-1662 GCA_043743995.1 Pirellula sp.
GGATCAGGGGCCGGGTATCCCGATAGGGATTACAGAGAGTAGCCGGGGGTCGCTGCGAAGCAGCGCACCCCCGGAACCAAAGAAACGACGCGGCGGCCCCGAAGGGGTCCCCTCGGCATGCGGCGGCACGTTATATTAGTTGGTATGAACACTCAGCCAACCCAACTCGACACCACCGCTTTGGAACGTCCCTCTCCTAAGCTCTTGACCTATTACTTGTTGACAGGGCTCCTCACAGGGCCAGGTCTGTTCATCGCTATTCCAGCACTCATCATTCGATACAACACGCTGCGGTATCGATTCGAGGAATCGGGGCTACGCATGCAGCTTGGGCTCTTGTTTCGAAAGGAGGTCGTAGTAGCGTTCCGAAGAATCCAAGATATTCA
Organism: Pirellula sp.; assembly: GCA_043743995.1. Taxonomy (GTDB): domain Bacteria; phylum Planctomycetota; class Planctomycetia; order Pirellulales; family Pirellulaceae; genus JBKCUI01. Next base: position 387 of record JAYTVM010000257.1, read on the forward strand.
TGTTAGCCGCAACCTCATCCAACGATGGTTAGGTATTGCCAGTGTGAGTGTCCAGACCGCCTCGGGAAATGCAATGCCCGAAATTGTTTTGGAAGGAATTACGGATCCGGACACGGTTCGAGATTGGTTGTATGAACACATGCGCGGTGCCAAAGGCTTTTCCAGCGCATCCCCATTGCCTGCAGTTGGGACCGGTTCCTTGGTTCCGCCCAAGCTCACTGACAACAGCGATGAAGTCACTGCTCTGCTGCGTGGCATCCGAGACAACTTGGCGAGCATGGTCGAAAAAAACACTCGTAATTCGGGCTCGGCATCATGAAAGAATCCGGCTTGGTTCATGAAGCATGCAAGTGGTGTTACAAAGGGGTTTGGGGGATTCTTACTGGGTATTTTTGCTTGCCAGACGGCCCACCCAGTTTGCCATCCATGGAGGGAGAGGCAGTTGAATACATGCGACCGTCGCTTGCGTTCTTGAACTATCGCAAGTTCTTTTTCTGGTTTGGACTTTTTGCCATCGATGTTATCCTAATCATTGTATGGGGTGTTTTTGCCTACTGGTGGCCGTTGGCTGGATTGCTGACCGCTCCCCTGTGGCTCTTTGTTATCATCGCGCCCGATATCGTCGCGTACATTGCCATCCATCTTCGGTACGATACGACTTGGTACGTACTGACGGATCGCAGCATGCGAATTCGGCGAGGTATTTGGAGCATTTACGAGACGACAATAACGTTTGAAAATATTCAAAATGTCCATATCGCTCAAGGACCGATTCAGCGTTGGTTTGGGTTTGCCAATCTGATGGTCATGACAGCGGGCGGTGGCGGAATGGGGCATGAAGGCCAAGCCATGGGATCGCATGTTGGACTCATGGAAGGGTTAGACAACGCAGCAGAATTGCGCGAGCGCATTTTGGCTCGCAGCCAGTTCAATGCTGGCCTTGGCGATGAACGCGGATCGGAACAAAGTCCAACGGGCTCAGCCATCGATATCCAGACGACAAAGCAGCTTGGCGAAAGTTCAGAAAACGTGCGACTGCTAAAAGAGATTCATGAGCTCACGGGCCAATTGGCGAGGTAGTTTCGCCTTTTGCTCCTTTGTCGCCTTTTGCTGAGCAAAAATAGCGTTAACGACGCACACTTTTGCGGAGCAAAAGGCGTCACTAATAAATTCACAGCCTAGTGCTTTGTCAAGTTGATAACCGAGGGTAGCTACGGTCGCGGAGACCGTGGGGAGCGAGATCGTTTCTCGCAGTTCACCCACGCTTTGGCAAGCG
>JAYTVM010000258.1:0-5278 GCA_043743995.1 Pirellula sp.
ACGTTTCACACGAACAAATGCAATTCCATTGAGGATTTGCAACTCCCGGAAAATCGATTTGCCCACTATGGATTCCCAATTGGGAACAATGGAACGACCCTTCCTCAGTTGGCCCTTAGTACGGAGAGCAGTGCGACTCAATACCTTGCGTTGACAAATCCCGCCTTCGAAAATATCGGGCTAACGATCAATGTGGGGCTGCGTGATCGTGGATTCTTGCCGTCTTGCTTCATGCGAACGAAACCGGTTTTTCTTGCCGCTGGCGGCTATAGCATAGTTCCGTTGTTGGAAGAGATTGTTGCGTCCAATGTGGTTGGCTTTGATTTAAAGGGATACGACACCTCTGTTAAGCAACTTGGCCATCCAGGTGCCGACGGTTCGTGGGGAAACGATGGGACACTTGCTCAGTCCGGTTGGGCGGGCACGGATGATCAATCCCTATCACCATCCGACCCTGGCTATGCTTTGCAACTCAATCTTATCAACTCTTACTACCCAACCCTGCCTAACATCCATGAACGGCCATCGGGATCGGGAGCCTACGTTGATGCAGGTTGGGGCAGCAAAGTTGTTAATTCAACACATCGTCAACTGGCGGGTCCAGACATTCGTTTGTCTACGGCAAGCACTCTCGCGGGTGTGTCGAAATATTTCGCGTCCAGTCTCAGCCTACTTGACTTGAATACGGATATAGACGGAAACGGAAACGCGAGGGGACTAATCCCTGCAAGCTCACTTTACAATTCCGGTCGGTACGTTGATCCCAATCTCCATCAATCGTATCAGCCTGCGTTTGACACCTTTACGAATGCGTACGAGTTTGATGGCGAGGCCCTCATTCGCGCGGCGCCAGGCCTTGTATGGCAGGGTGGTCTGCGCAGATTTGACTTTGTCGTTCCACAAGGATCAGCGGATCCAGGGTCCGATGGAATCGGGGATGACGTAACGGAACGAGACGCAATACCTCAAATCCCATACAAACTTCCTTCCATTCAAGCGACGATCCGAGTGCAAGATGGTCGAGCTGGTTCTTTGCAGCAGATTTCCGTAGTTCATGATTTAACGAATTAGTAAACCTTCGAATCTCGCAGTCACCCTCCCTCCGCAACGCTGTGACGCATTTTCACCAACAGTTCACTTAGGTTGAGCGGGAGCTTGCCTCCCCTCAACCTTGTTTTGGCGTCCTACGTAACGGCCCGGTAACCGCCGCACTTCGCTCCCGCCTGGACCGCCTAAGGCGGTCCAGGCGGGAGCGAAGTGCGGTACTTTAAGGTCGGAGCAGCACTTCTAGTACGCCAAAACGGCGTCCGTCGGAGACAAGCTCCGATCGGACGAAAATGCTTCACAGCGTTGGGGGCAGGGGGCAATTCTCAATTCTCAATTTCTACGTGAGCCAGCCTTCTTCGGTCCATCCACGAGCCAAATTGTACGCTTTTATTAGCGAGGCAAGGCGGTCCGCTGACAAATGGGAACGAGAATCCTCGGGGAGTGCTTTTTGCAACATACGGGCTGGGAGTGTGTCTTCGGCAGGAGTCCAGCCAGCCAGTATGTTGAATCGCTTCTTGGTCGTTACGATACGTTGAGCTGTCTCGCGAAGTTCGTTGGCGCTTACTTCCCAGCCAGTAACCAAACTCAATATTTCTGCCGACTCCTCATAGAATTCCGCAAAGATGCCTCGCAGAAATTTGCACAGAATGAGTGAATCCATCAGAGCCGCTTTGTCTTCGGTTTCGATAGCCAAATGAGCAGACTCAGGGCCGACATCGCGACGATCAACCGCTTCTGAGAAATCAACTTCATACGCTCCGGAGCGATTGTGGTCTGCTCCGCGAGTATTCACCGCGAATCCGAGCGCCATCATCTGCAATCCCCGTGGGTCATATCCAGGCAATTCAAGACCTTTGACCTGGGGTGCGAAATCAATTGAATCATGGCCAATTTCCATGGCCATGCGACGGCTCCCCATAGCTAGAAGTGGACCCAACCCCTCGCCGCTTATAATGGAGTCCAATGCTCGTAGCAACGCATTGCCATCTCCGAAACGTAGCCAGGGAGCATCCAAAAGCCCTCGTTCGGCGCATTCCATGGCAAAGGCAATCGTCCCGCCAGCGCTGATCGTGTCGATTCCAATATCATCGCAACGCCGCGATGCTTCCAGTACGAATTCGGGATCATCAATACCGCACAATGGTCCGAGCGCGAACAAATTCTCATACTCGAGCCGAACCGATCCGTCACCGCTTTTCATGCTGTAGAGATGCTCACAGCCGATCGTACAGGCCACACAAGAGGATCGAGTGCGATCACGGGTGGCATTGAGTTCCTCTGGTGAGATGGCTATTGCACCCTCGAAACTCCCCTGTTGAAAGTTGCGAGTCGGCAGGACATTCAGTCGATTGAACATCAGCAAATTGGAAGCGGTCCCGAGTTCGCGGTATTTGGCGGTAGCTGGACCAAAGGAGCGTTCCGATAGTTTTTTGGCAAGGCTCATCAATGCTGGAGGATTCGCCCATTGCACTCGCCGAGTCCCTCGGACAGCAATCGCCTTGATATTCTTGGAGCCCAGCACCGCGCCGCTGCCGCCACGTCCTGCATGTCGACCATCGTGAGAGATTGTAGCGAAAGGAACGATTTTTTCGCCGGCAGGACCAATCGTAGCGGTCTTGAATTCAGGGCCAAGGCGACTCTGTAGAACCTCCTGCGTTCTGCGATTGGAGCAACCCACCAATTCGTCTGCGGATTCCAAGCGAACACCTTGATCGTCGATGACCAGGATAGAGAGTCGGTCCGCCCGTCCCACTAGCACGATTGCATCGAAGCCAGTCTTCTTTCCCGCCAATGCAAATCCACTGCTTGCAAGCGAATCGTTTAGTCGTTGTGTCAACGGGCTCTTGCTAACCACTGCAAATTTGGCCGACGTCGTCAATGGACTACCTACGAGTGGACTAAACACAAAGGCCAAAACGGCTTCCGGTACGAGCGGATCGATGGTGGCCGCACCCTCCTTCAGCATCAATGCAACACCAAGGCCACTTCCGCCAAGGAACTCCCTCAAAAGTCTTTCTTCAAGCACGACCTGCGTGGAAAGGCCCGTCGACACATCGACTCGAAGATAGCGTCCGTGGTATCCATGAATTGGTTGCATTACATACTCACAATCTTAAACTTAGCTCGACAAACACAAGTGTCGTCCAGTCCTGCACTCCAAATTGTCCTATCCGCCCGCGTCGATTGATAGCAGTAAAATCAAGTCCCCTTCGTTCAAACGCGTGGTTGGTTCGGTCACAAACTTTTCTCCTCGCAAATTTGCGGTATATCCGGCTTTCAACGAACCTTCTTGAATGCATTCTTCGCCTAGGGCGGGGAATCGCTTGGCGAGATCCAGAAAGACCTCTCCCAGAGTTGAGCCATTTGCAAGAGTTTGGGATACGCCCGCCCGGGCGCGAGGAATCCCAAAAAACTCTACGGTGACTCGCATGCAGGTGCTTTCTCCAGTTTGTACGTCGTTTGACGAACTGCCTTCTATTTGCCTTGCGTGTGGCACACGTGTCTAAAGCCGCATAGTACAATCGAGCACTGCGTATACCGTTTCCCACTTCGGAACTTCAGAAGACCCTATTATGCATACTTTGGCACACAATTGCGTCTACTCGATGAAGTCGGCAATAATCGCGTCGTTGACAATCTCGTTGTGCCTGTCCTCAAGCGTGACCCATTCCCGAGCAGACGAGTCACCGACGTCTAAGAAACGCCCTAATATTGTCTATTTGCTCTGCGACGATTTAGGTGTCGGGGACTTGAAAGCGTTCAACGCAGGGAGCAAGATTTCCACGCCAGCCATGGATCGCTTGGCTGCACAAGGTTTGCGTTTTACCGACGCTCATTCTGGCTCTGCGGTCTGTACTCCAACTCGCTACGGCATCCTTTGTGGGCGATATGCTTGGCGGACCAAACTTCAAAACGGGGTTCTTGGTGGACTCAGCCCGAGTTTGATTGCGCCCAATCAATCGACTGTCCCGAAATTCCTTAAACAGCATGGTTATCATTCCGCCTGCATCGGCAAATGGCATCTTGGTCTCGATTGGAAGAAACAACCGGGGCAAACCGTTTCGGATTTAGCGATCGAAAATGCGGACCAGACACGCAGCGTCGATTACAGCCAGCCATTCGAAACGGGCCCCCTTCAAGCAGGATTTGATGAGTATTTCGGTATCAGTGCGTCGCTCGATATGGTCCCTTACGTTTTTCTAAAAGACAGCGCTGTCACGGAAATGCCTTCCATGGATAAATCGTTTGGAATGCGTTTCGCAACGGACAAAAGCCAAACGCGCCGAGGTCCGGGCGCGCCAGAATTCACTGCCGAAGGCGTACTGCCGCGTCTGACAGGTGAAGCCATCGCTTATCTCGAACGCCGTTCGCAAGACCACCGCGACCAACCGTTTTTTCTTTACGTGCCCTTTGCATCGCCGCATACACCGATCGCTCCCAACAGAGCATGGGAAGGAAAGAGCCATTTGAATCCTTATGCCGATTTTGTCATGGAACAGGATGATTGCATCGGCCGGATCCTTAACGCCCTCGAACGGTACAAGCTAGACAAAGATACGATCGTCTTTTTTACGAGCGATAACGGTTGTTCGCCTCAAGCGGATCTTCCAAAACTCCGCGAGATGGGTCATGATCCGTGTCGACCGTACCGTGGGCACAAAGCCGATATCTTCGAAGGGGGCCATCGAGTACCGATGGTTGTGCGTTGGCCTGGTGTCATCGCTCCGAATACAACGGCGACGCAAACCGTATGCTTAACAGACTTGTTCGCAACGGTTGCCGAGTCGATCGGAGTTCCTGTGCCGACCGATTCTGGTCCTGATAGTTTTAGTTGGGTTTCGCTTTTCAAAAACCCCACGGCTCCGCAAGTTCGACTGTCTACGATTCATCACTCGATCAACGGTTCGTTCGCCATTCGAAAAGGACGCTACAAGCTTTGCTTTTGTCCCGACTCTGGAGGCTGGAGCGATCCCAAGCCAAAAGCAAAGCCGAACTTGGACGATGGACTGCAACTATTTGATTTGGAAATGGATCTTCAAGAGACCAAAAATCTCGCCAACGATCTTCCCGAACTCGTGAAGGAGCTAACGATGGACATGGAACAATGCATCGCACACGGCAGGAGTACGCCAGGAGCAAAACTCCTCAACGATGTGCAGGTCCAGCTATGGAATCCGAATCGGCGTCCCTCAAAATGATTTCGGCTATTGGTTGTATTTGCAGCTTCCGA
>JAYTVM010000259.1:0-1658 GCA_043743995.1 Pirellula sp.
TACGACGACCGTTGAAAAGCGAGAACGCTATCAAATTCGTGTTCGTTATCCCCGTGAACTGCGAGAACGTTTCGACGACCTCGAACACATTCTAGTACCAACATCAACCGGACAGCACATCCCAATAGCACAGGTCGCCAAACTCACTTTCACTATTGGCCCACAAGAGATCAAGAGTGAGAATGGGCTGCTGGTCGGCTACGTGACCTTAAACACTCGTGACCGCGACGAAATCAGCGTCGTCGAAGACGCCGAACGTCTGTTGCAATCCGAGAAAAAGAAGAGCGACGAACTGATCGCAGCTGGGCGTGACTCCGAAGCCTCGTTGGTCGTCCCAACAGGCTACTATTGGACCTGGTCCGGCCAATTCGAGAACCAGCAGCGAGCTATGGCGAGACTGTCGCTCTTGGTCCCCATTGTTCTGCTGTCGATGTTTTTCTCGATGTACCTCGGCTTCGGCAAATGGTGGCTGGTATTCCTGGTCTTCGTTGATATCGCAATCTCGACCGCTGGCGGCTTCATTGGTCTATTTTTCTGGGGCAGTAATCTGAGTGTCGCTGTCTGGGTAGGATTCATCGCACTGTTTGGTGTCGCAGACGATGACAGCATCGTGATGCTCACCTACCTTGAAGACCTTTCGAAAGAAAAGCCGCCTCAGACCAAAGAGGATATGCGGAACCTTGTAGTCGAAGCCGGTATGAAGCGCATTCGACCATGCCTGATGACATCCGTCACAACGATTCTCGGACTGGCACCGATCTTTCTCGATAGCGGGCGAGGTTCCGACGTGATGCAACCGATGGCCATCCCCAGCGTCGGCGGTATGGGCGTCGCGCTCATCACGCTTTTTGTGATTCCTTGCATCTATTGCTTGGTCAAAGAGTGGCGTCTCCCCGTCAAGCGACCGGCTGATTCCAACTAATGGAATCGATCCTACGGATTGTGACGACAAACCGGTATGGTTTAGATTTGTCGTCTTACAATTCCGATAAAAGGATTGTGCTGATTTATCTAGCAATAGCAAATATTGTTAGCGCCGTGCATTGCTTCAGCTCCAAACACGATATCAATGCTAGCGATTGGGCTCTCAAGGAACGGAATCCAGAATGACTCAATCATCGATTCAAAAATTGCTCAATCAACAGATTCTATTAGCTGTGTTTCTACTGGTTGTGGCGATAGCGGGATGTTCGAGTCCACCAACGCGAAAGCTCGCGGTTTTGACAATGCCGCCTATGCCAAACCCAACTTCGCCGGTGACAACAAGAGAAAAATCGGCTTTAGTCGCTTCGGAAGCCAGTTCCACCACAACCATCGAAGACCACTCGACTAAAGACGGCGCCGTAATTCTCGCGGCAGCAAGTGTGTTCGCGATAAGTGAACAAGATGAAACACGCGAGCCAAATGAGCCGGTCGAGAATGCTGAGAAGGATACGAATGAACAGAAGGGCGAAAAAAGCAAGCGAAGTGAAAAAAAAGAGCGGGAACTACCCATCGGAGTTGAAGAACTAATTCAGCAAGCAATCACCATTCATCCCAAAATTCAAGCAGCTCGATCGAGGATTGCGGCCGCACAATTTCGTATTCCCCAGGCGAGTGCCCTTCCGGATCCGATGGCAGAAACTTTGTTTTGGCCGATTGCAAACAATGCCCAGCAG
>JAYTVM010000260.1:0-1658 GCA_043743995.1 Pirellula sp.
CTCGCGAAAACGGTGATTGTGAATCTCTTCATGGCCACTTCAAAGACTACGTCGATCAACGATTACGTCTACGTGGCTCACGAGAGTTCGAATCCAAAGACGAATGGATTGTATTTTTGCGAGAATGCATCGCGGTCAAGAATCGAGATCGCGAGACCGCTTTCCTCGCTGAGCAAGATTCGTTATCCGAACTGCCTGACAAGCTGTTTCCAATCTATACGGAGCTTGAATGCACGGTGTCAAGCAATTCGATCATCACAGTGAAACAAAATCGCTATTCCATTCCAAGTTGCTTCATTGGCAGCCGAGTACAAGTCCGCATCTACGCTGACGAAGTCCAAGTATGGCACGCAAACAAGCATCAGCTCTCGATGCCTCGACTTATCGGAAAGAACCAGGAATACATTGACTTTCGCCACGTGATCGATTCCCTCGTTCGTAAGCCAGGCGCGTTCATGCACTATCGCTTCCACGAGCACATGTTTCCATCGCTGGAGCTTCGCAAGGCATTCGATGCATTGACCACAGCGATCGGTGAAGCGAGTGCGATTCGCGTGTATCTTCGCCTATTGCAAGTAGCCAAACAAGAAGGTCTTGCATCGGTCGATCCATTCATAGCAAGACTTCTTATAGGCTTCGATGGCATGACCAAGAAGTCATTGCTTGCGATACTTGATGCAATCCAAACGACAGTTCCGGCAACTGTCGTTGATAATGTTCAATGCAAGATGCCGGACTTCAAACCTTATGATGATTTACTAAAACACAAGGAAGTGCTGGATGAACAACCAACCGACCCCGGTTATCAACTCGATGACCGAACCACAGCCCCAATCGGAACTGGCTACCCGTTTGAAGCGACTTCGTCTACCAACGATGCGTTCGATGGCCACGAGCTTGTCGGAACAAGCAGCGAAAGAAAATTGGACCCACCTGAAGTACCTGAACGAACTGACGCTCTTGGAATGCGAGTCGCGGAATTCAAATCGGATTCAACGCGACTTGAAGAAGTCAGAACTGGAACGAAGCAAGACGTGGGAACAAGTCCAGTGGAAACGCCTGCCACTGGATATTCGACAACGCATGGACCAACTTCGCAGCGGCGAGTTCCTCAAGGGGGCGAACAATCTTCTCATGTTTGGCCGCCCAGGTTCGGGGAAGACGTTACTTCTCAATGCACTTGGGGATGCACTTGTTCGAGCTGGTCACTCGGTATGTATGGCTCCCTGTGTGAAGTTGGTGCAGTATCTGCTATTAGCCAAGAAGGAGTTGCGACTACCACAGATGTTATCGAAACTGGGGAAGTTCTCGGCGTTGATCATCGACGATCTTGGCTATGTTCAGCAGAGTCGAGAGGAGATGGAAGTGCTCTTTACGTTGATTGCAGATCGATACGAGAAGACAAGTATCTTGCTGAGCAGCAATCAACCATTTTCGAAATGGGAGAGTATTTTCAAGGACCCGATGACTACGGCCGCCGCAATCGATCGCTTGGTGCACCACAGCATCATCATGGAGCTGAACGTGCCAAGCTTTCGACTGGAACAGGCAGGCAACAAGCAAGCGATTACAAACCCCGCTGCAACGTCATAAATCAGGAGTGTTTCCCGTGGGGAATTCTAACTGACGCTAAAGTTGAGTTCTAACTGTCGCCGAAC
>JAYTVM010000261.1:0-5266 GCA_043743995.1 Pirellula sp.
GAAACCAAAGGTTTTTGAACTGCGAAAATCACGCGGAGCGTGATTGGTACTATAAAATCACAGCCTCTCTGAGGTACGAAGGGCGTGGTGAATCGCTAGGTAGAGTGATTTGCCACACTTCCCACGCCCATCGCTAATCGCTTTGAGCGTGCCACACGGTGGACGGGCCTGGTAGTCTTTTGTCTGACGCTCGCCTTACAGAGGAAGTTACGGCGTGGAATGCCGTGCTACACCTTATGTGCAATTTTGCACGGACAAGCTCGAATAAGAGTTGCATTCCGCCCAAGCTTGGCTGGCAAGTCGTTCTGGGTACTTGCAAGAGTCGACTTAGATCCTGTTTTTTCTTCATTTTCCAGGAAAATGCGAATCTGCAAAAAATCCAACGAAATCCAAGAGTTTGGTTCGGCAATTGCGTTAGGGTTGAAGCACAGTCAGGCTGCGAGTTTCGCTTGAAGATTGATAATCGTTGATTTGATCTGTTTTTTGATGGCTTTAGGCTTGGATCAGAAATACGATTGAGGATATCTTCAGGAGAACTGTAGCCTGAACGTTGTCCAATTTCCATTGTCAACTTCGTAGTCGGTAGATTTATGTCTTTCGTCCACACCTCCATTCGACCCAAATCGGAGCGAATCACCATGTCTAGTCGTAGTTTTTCAGAGATCCCAAAGCGGCTTTTCTCGACATCCTTGTCGTCCGTGTTAGGGTTGGGTTTGGTGTTTGGAACAGGCTTTTCTGCCTACGCGACGCAAGCCAAAGACAATCGCTTGATCACTTATCAAGACGATGGAAAGACCCTTTTCGCACTGAGTTTATTGCCTACGCAAGAGTTTGCCACCAAGAATTCGCCCCATGTGGCAATTGTGGTGGACACTTCCGCATCCCAAAACGGTGACTTTCGCAAAGATTCCCTCGAGATCGCTCAGTCGATCATCGACGCGTTGCCAGCAAAAACGATAGTGAGCTTGCTCGCTTGCGATGTCGAGCCGATTGTTTTGTCCGCAGCAACGTCACCCACCAGCCAGGCTTTGACGGAGGGATTCAAGAAACTCGAGATGCGGATTCCGTTAGGCACAACGGATCTTGCGGCCGCATTGCGAGCAGCCAGCAAGCAGCTCGGCAAAGAGCTGGATTCCAGCATCGTATACATCGGTGATGGCATGCACCTTTGCAACCTGTTGAACACCGCTGAATTTGAGTCGCTGATCAACGAAATGCGAGAGTCGCGAACCAGTGTTAGCTCGCTGGCGATCGGTCCCAAGACGGACTGCGAGTTGCTTTCAACGATTTCGAACCACACAGGTGGCAAGATCTTCGTTCGCCAGGGCATCACCGCCGCAACGAGTCAGCAGATTGGTGACGCGTTGGCAAAAGTGGCTTTGGAACCTGTTTTCTGGCCTACCAAATCGAATTGGCCAACTGGGGTTGCTAATTATTTCCCTGTAAAGATGCCACCGTTGCGATTGGACCGAGACTCCATCTTAGTCGGAAATCTCAAGTCAGACTCCGCTGAAGGTTCTCTTGAAGTAGAGGGCATCATCGGCGGAAAATCGACTTCCATGCATTGGGAGTTAAAGAGTGAAGCATCGAACCCGGACTTTGCATTCCTCACCCAAGTGGTTTCGAAAGCGGCTCCGAACGCCGGCTTGATGATGCCAACCGCAGGTTCGGAAGCGTTGCTCGAGTTAGGCTTAGTTTTAGCGAGTTCTTCCGATCAACTTGTTAAGGATGCTAGATTTGCTCTGAACTCTGGCGACACAAGTGCTGCCATCAACATTGCGAGAGAAGCGATCAAGCGATCGCCAAACAATTTGGCAGCGAAGAACATTTTGGATGCAGCCGAGCAATCGCAGAAACCAGCTAAGCCGGTCAAGAGTCCAAGTGCATCGCCTCGAATCGTAAAATTCATCTCTGCTCAAATACCAGAGGATCCGTTTGCCGATCCACCTGCAACCAAGGGTTCGCCGGCGATTGGAAAGGTTGAAATTCCAAATGTTCCATCCATTACCAATCCATTTGGTGATGATACTGCACCAGCTAGGTCGGTATTACCGTCGCCAAGTGCCGTGCAATCTGATTCTGCGTTCCCATCGGCACCTGGTTCCTTTGCACAGAGCAGCGACCCGTTTAGCGAATTAGCCAATGCAAGTGACTTGCTGGCTGAGGATGAGGGATTCCGACGTGTGATGGCTCAACAGTTAGAGGCTCAAGTAAAGAGCGAATTGAGTCAAGCACGCAAGAGTCTAGACCCATCGTCGACGAAGGTTGGACTGAAGGCACTGCAGGACCAAATTCGACGTTCGGCTGAGCTTGGCGCGGCGGACAGGACTCGTCTTGAATCTCAAATTGCTTCGGCCATCCAATCCGCGGCACGTGCAGAAGCTACCCTAAAGGAACAGCTTTCGAGAACCGAGGCTGTTCAATCCAGTCAGTCTGCTTCTAAGCGATTGCTAGCCGAAACCGAACGCCGTAATGCAACGGTACAGCAGTTAGTAGAACGTTACAATTCGTTGATGGCACAGCAAATGTATCCACAAGCGAATAATGAAATTGCTCCGCAGATTACCGCAATCGATCGTGATTCGGTGATTGATCGTATGACCAATATTGAGTCCAACATGGCGGCCAATGAGCAATTGATTCGGGACGTTGTGAACAAGAGGAGTAGAGCGTTTGTGGATTCTCTCTACTTGAACGAACAGGCGTTGGTTCCATTCGTGGATGATCCACCGATTGTCTATCCACCTGCGGACGTTTGGCAGGCGTTGAGCGCCCGCCGTCTGGAGCGTTATGGTTCAATCGATTTGTCGGGTGGAAAAGAATCCGAGCGTAAGATTTATCGCGCTCTGAATGAACGCGGCGATGTGAATTTCAACGGTACACCTTTGTCGGGCGTAATGAAGATCTTCAGGGAAACTCACGGCATTCCTATCGTGATCGACGACAAAGCACTCGAGGACGAGAACATCACTCCGGACGAACCTATTACGCTAGATCTCCCCCCTGTTTCGTTCCGATCGGCTCTTAAGCTGATTTTGGAACCGTTACAACTGACGTATGTCATCGAAGACGAAGTGATGAGAATCACTAGCAAGAAGACGTCAGCCAACGTGGTTCGTGTTTATCCAGTCGGTGACCTTGTGGTGCCTATTATGTCAATGGGTGGCGGTATGGGTGGCGGTATGGGCGGCGGCATGGGAGGTATGGGCGGCGGCATGGGAGGTATGGGCGGTGGAATGGGTGGTATGGGAGGCGGCGGCATGGGAGGAATGTTCCGTGTTGAAGATCAACCAACCAAGTCTGCTGACAAGTCGCCAACGGAGCTAGTTGAACTGCTGGTTGCTAGCGAAGGTGGAGAGCGACTCGTTGCGGAAGCGGCCCTTTCCAGTTGGGTGGTTAAGAAGATGCAACAAGCCAAGAGGGCTGCAGCCACAAAGCAAGACAATGAAGTACGAAAGCACTTTCAAGAAATCATCGACACCGTTGGCGATGCAATGCGTAAGACACTTCCAGCGGCGTGGATGTATCAAGCGTTAAGCACGGCGATGGAAGGTTGCGAGTATCCAGGTTCAGAAATTCGAAGAGTGCTACTTTCGAGTGTCGATTTCGGTGGAGACGTTGACGCTGCGATCAAGATCGGAAAGTACCTCAAGGGACAAGGACTGAAAAAGGAGGCGATCAGCGTTTTTCATGACGCCCACCGCTCCAATCCGATGCTTCCGGAGCCACTCGAACTCGCGTTGGATCTAAGTCTGGAGACCGGTGATCAGAGCGGTATTCAGTGGGCTTGCACAGGTATTTTTAGCCAAGCATGGAGTGACGACCATTTGCCGCTCATCGAAAAGGCAAAGCTTGCAGCTAAGGCTTCGCATATTCGGCTCAACCAGTCACAAGAAACAATGAAGGCGTATGCATTTGAGCAAGAAATGAAGCAAGCTCTATTGAGGGATCTGGTGGTTCGCGTTGTCTGGACCGGTGACGCAGACATCGATATTTCGGTGGAAGAGCCTACCGGTACGATTTGCGACAAAAATAATATGCGAACTCTAAGTGGTGGAATGCTGCTGGCCGACGGTTCCTCATTAGACAAAACAAGCAAGGACGGTTTTTCCGAAACCTATGTTTGCTCACATGGATACGCTGGCCAGTATCGAATTCTTATCCGCAAAGTTTGGGGTGAGGTTTCGGGTGGTAAAGTCACTGTCAACTTGCTGACCGATTATGGAACTCCGGATCAAAAGGTTGTCCAACATTTGGTACCCATTCAGCAAGATACGGTTTTGGTTGCCGAAGTGAAGAGTGGCCATCGCAAGGAACCCATTGTGGATGCACAATTGGCCAAGGTTCAAAAGAAAATGGCTGAGGCAGGTGCGGTACTTGCTCAAGTTGTTCCAAATCGGAATGGTAAAGACTCGAGTCCTGGGTCAGCTTACCAGCAGCTTCTTTCATCGTATGCTGGCGGTCAGAATGGCGTTGGCAACGGTCAACTCGGCGGTCCATTCATCGGGCGAAGAAACGTTGTGGGCTATCGGCCTGTTCTAACGTTTATCAACCAAGGTACCCAGATGTTTGCTACCGGGGTGATTTCAGGTGACCGCAGGTACGTGCGAATAACCCCAAGTCCATTTTTCACTGATATTATTGCGGTGGATACCTTCAATACGTTTACCGGCGGAACTACAACGGGTGGTGGCGGCGGTGGTGCAGGCGGTGGAGGTGCACAAGGCGGTGGTGGTGGTGGCGGATTTGGTGGTGGCGGAGCATTCTAACCCTGCCTGTATGTAGCTTGTTTCAAATAAAAAAACCGCGAGACTCAAATGTCTCGCGGTTTTTCTATGAATGCAATTGAAATTCCCCAGCATCTTTTGCGGCGAAAAAGTCAGGGATACTTCCTAACAAGTCCGGTCGACTTCGCAGTTCCGCTTCGTCTAGCCAATGCACTTCGGCAACTTCCTCGGGAGCTGGGACAGGAACCGAGTCTGGTAACCGTTTGCAAAACAGCCACTCCAGTTGGGTCCCCCACCGCGTTACCGAAGTCCAAATATGCCGCGAGACAACAACTTGTAGCCCGAGTTCTTCCGATAATTCTCGACGAATGGCGGATTCGAAATCCTCATTCGCCTCGATTCCACCCCCTGGAAAACAAAGCAGTCCTGGCGCCCGAACGAATTCGGAGCGCCGAATCACTAGAAATTGCGACTGCTCAATAATGACGGCGACAACAGCGTGCCTGCCTCGATCGGGAGAGCTATCTTTCGAACCGGAC
>JAYTVM010000262.1:0-5265 GCA_043743995.1 Pirellula sp.
ACCAATCACGCTCCGCGTGATTTTCGCAGTTCAAAAACCTTTGGTTTTGTGAGGCAACATCACGCGGAGCGTGATGGGTACTTTCTTCAGATTCGAAAAAATCACAGCTCCGCCGCTCGCCTAACAACTTTCGTGGCGACGTCGCCGAAACGAAGTGAGTATCGCCTGCGATTGCCGGATAGAAGTTAGTTTTGGCAACATTTCCCTCGCCTTCACGCCACCTGACTTTCCGTTCCGTGTTTCACGGAAAGAACCGTGTAATTGGTCCGCTCCACTCTTGGTCAAGATTTCCAATGCGTTCGACGGGTCAACGCCCCCTGCCGGCAGTATTTCAATGCGACCTTGAGCGCACTCACAGAGCCGATGCAATTCATCGACACCGTCGATTGCCATATCCGGGCCGCCACTGGTCAGGATTCGAGAGAATCCCAGTTCGACCAAACTTTCTAGTGCAATCCGTGGTTCTCGAACTTGATCGAATGCTCGGTGCATGACCAATTGGCATTTCGGCAAAGCCTTCACGACGGAACGAAGAAACGTCAAATCTAGATCCATGGATGCAACAAGTCCACCGACCGCTATGCCATCTGCACCTAGTTCAATCGCCTGTTTGGCTTCCTCGACCATCAAGTCACAATCGAGTTCCTCATAAAAAAAATCACCCGCTCTTGAGCGAACGAGAACAATCAACGGCAGTTTGGTCAAACGGCGAACGGCTGAAATGAGAGGCCCCGACGGAGTAACGCCACCTAGGTCCAAGGCGGAACAGAGTTCGATCCGATTTGCTCCACTTTTTTCGGCAAGGAGGGCTGCTTGAATCGTATCGACGCACACTTCCAACATTTGGCTGTTCCTATAGGATTGAGATGGGAGTTTTGTCCCTCATGATCGTTTTACCCCGAGCGGTAGGTTCAGCAAAGGAAAGATCGATGGGTTTATTCGATGGAACGGTATTGGAGCGACCGATTTTGTGTTCTCGATGCCACACAGTTGTGCAACACTGCAAATGTCCGCCATTGGACACGCCTGCCGAAAAACAGTCGCTTAAAATACGACTCGACAAACGAAAACGGGGAAAGCTCGTTACTGTCGTTTCCGGTTTCCACTGTTCCGAGATGCAAATCCAAGAAACCATGAGCTACCTCAAAAGCCAATGCGGGGCAGGAGGTTGCATCGAAATTGACAATATCGAGTTACAAGGGGACCACACGCAACGTATGGCAGATCTACTCATCGCGAGGGGCTACCGAATACAGGGCAGGAAGGGCAGCGGAGGATAGTTTGCTGGGCGTAGATCCGTCGCTCCGTCGACGGATGTCCTGCCTGCTAACCCAGCTTGCATCTACAGGTCCAATTGGTCGCTTCAAAGCCGCGACAGCAAACAGATCCGTCGTTTTTTGGAAGGGTATCGCTTGTGAGGTTCGAACTACACGGACCGCCGGTCGCGGAGCGTACCGGCCTACGTAGATCCGTCGCTCCGTCGACGGATGTCCTGCCTGCTAACCCAGCTTGCATCTACAGGTCCAATTGGTCGCTTCGAAGCCGCGACAGCAAACAGATGGCACCTATCCGTCGGCATTCATACTCTTTGTGCCAAGGATTCGGAACTTCCTACCAACTCTTTGCCTCGCTGGTGAAGCTGTTTCAATCGCGTTGAAACCAGTTCAATCATTTCTGCATCCGTCATCGGCAAGTAGACTGATGAGGGAATTGGCTCGCCGAAAACGACCGCAATAGGCCTTCTCGTCGGGAGCTTAGTCCCCTTTGGCAAACAATCGTAAGCGCCAACGATGGCGATCGGCATTAATGGCACTTGCGATCGACGTGCGACCGGAATAAACCCTGGCTTCAACACGGCAATTTCCCCATCGGAGCACCGAGTCCCCTCCGGAAACATCAAGACCATCTCCCCTCGCTGCAATCGCTTGAGCATTTCACGCAGGCCAGCCAATCCGCCCCTTTCGCGATCGATCTCAATGGCATCCAGCAGTCCGATGAGGAAGCCAAAGAACGAGTTCTTAAACAACGTCTTGCGGGCTAGGTAATTGATCCTTCGATTCACAACCAATCCGACGATCACAGGATCGAGCATGGACTGGTGGGTCGAAAGCAACATGCCGCCTCCCTCCACCTCCAATTGATGTTGGCCTTCCGTACGGAGACCGAAAGTCACGGCAGCTACCATACGGCATAGAAGCCGCACTCCACGGTAAAAGAGCTGCCGACCAATGGTTTGAATGCCATGGACTGGCTTCTCGGGTATGGATTTGCTCATTGAGTTTTTGACGCGATTCGCACGGAGATCGCATGTTTCTTTTCTTGAACAATCTCAATCAGACTTTCCAAGACTTGTTCTTCAGACAGGCCGTCGGTCCAAACCGTGATCGAATCGTGTGCCGCTTTCAAGCCACCGGATTCACGTTGAGTATCGTGATGGTCGCGTTGGTTTTGCATTTCAAGAATTTCCGAGTAGTCGGCATCGATTCCAAGCTCGATCAATTGCCCGACCCGTCGACGCGCCCTCTCCTCGGGGGTCGCAGTCAGATAAAACTTGCACTCGGCCTGTGGAAACGCAATTGTACCTTGATCCCGTCCCTCGGTCACCACATCGCGTCCTTCGGTCCATCGACGCTGGCTGGAAACCATGACTTCGCGCACCGCTTTGTTATCGGCCACCGAGCGAATGGACTGGGTTATGGACGGTCTTCGGATCTCTTGCGAAACATCCTCGCCATCCAAGAAAACGCGACCTTCCTTTAGTTCGATTTGGATCCGCCTGGCGACTGCCGCTATTTCATCAACTTCTGCTAATGGCAAATGCTGTCTAAGGCACGCCAACGTCACACAGCGATACATGGCTCCGGTATCGAGAAACTCAAACCCAATTTCTTTGGCCAAACGCTTCGCAACCGAACTCTTTCCAGCTCCCGCTGGCCCGTCAATCGTTACTATCACTCCCGCCCCCAACCTTTTTTTGAAATCGCCCCAAAGTCTAACGCGATTTTACTCTAAACGCGAAAAATTGCTTCCCCGTTTCGAGCCGCAACCCGCTTGATTCTCAAGCTATACTGGAGCAGTCCTCCAATACCCCAGCAGCCGTCGATCATCCGGAGTTGCCATGTTCAGCTTGTTCTTGCGAAGAATCCTTTTCAGTTCAGCCTCTTTCGCCGTGTTGACGGCCGCCTGTTTCATTGGCACAGCCTCGGGACAACGCGAAGCTGTTCCCACACCAGAACCGCCTAAATCGGTTGTTGAGCCAACCCAATCGGCCGAACCGACTATCTCTGAAACAGAAAAGCCCACCGACGTCTCGGAACCAAAGGAGCCCGTCGCAAAGAAAACCGAAAAGACTAGAAGCACCAAGGAAAAGTTGCCGGCAAAAAAGCAACTACGCTTGATCGCATTGAGCGGTTCTTACGATGATTTGATGCAGCCCGCTTCGATCGATCCCACTAGCTTGATTCTTGGCCAGTCCCCTGCCAAAAGCAAATCGTTCTTTCGCCTCTGCGAGTACCTTCAAGAAATGGGCGACGAAGAAAACCTAACCCATGTTCTCTTTGACCTTTCGGATTCGGCCGTTGGGTTCAACTCCGCTCAACTGGATGAATTCACTCGTCGGATGGCAGTCTTGAAAGCCAAGGGCAAGAAAACAATCGCTTGGCTTGAGGACGCCAGCAACGTCCATTTGGCGATCGCTGCCTGTTGCGATGAAATCATCATGGCCGACTTCGGCGGTGTCGATATGCCCTCCTCGGCCCTCGAAACCATGTTCTACCGCGATGCGATGGACCTAGTCGGCGTCAAGGCATCGGTGGTTCGAGCAGGCGACTTCAAAGGTGCCGTAGAACCTTACACCAATCCGGTTATGAGCGAACATCTCAAGGGCCATTACCTTGCGATGCTCGAATCGATCAATGCCGCTCAAGTCTCTCGGATCGCGAAAGGCAGGGGACTAACCACCGCCGCCGTACGCGAACTTCAAAAGAAACGCATGCTCCTACCAGCGGACGCTCTGGCTGCCGGACTTGTTACCAAACTGGCGCCCTATGGTTCCATGAAAAGCACCATTCAAGAATCCATCGGCAAGGACATAGAATGGACCAAGCCCAAATCCAAACCGAAACGCGAACTGTCCATCTTCGAAATCATGAGCAGGGCGATGGCCGGTCCCAAAGAGAACGCCAAACTCAAAGACGATTCGATTGCCATTCTGCATTTGAGTGGAGCGATCGTCGATGGCAAAGAAGCTTCGCCTGGCTCCATTGTGGCCGGTCCGATGGTCAAGTCGATTGAAGAGCTGATTCAAGACGACCGCGTGAAAGGGGTCGTCGTCCGAGTCAATTCGCCCGGTGGAAGCGCCACGGCCAGCGAAGCCATCCGACAAGCCTTAGATGAGCTAGCTCGCAAGAAGCCGGTGGTCGTATCGATGGGCGAAATGGCCGCATCCGGTGGCTATTGGGTCAGTTGCATCGGCCAGCCCATTTACGCAGAACGGGGCACGATCACCGGTTCCATCGGCGTTTTCTCTCTGAAACTTAGTCTCGGATCGCTGCTTCGTCGAGTTGGGGTGCATGTCGAATCGGTCACGCTCGACGAATCGGCAGCGTCCAATGCGATCGATCGAGCTTGGTCGGAAGCTGAGATCCATAACATGCAACGCTTCATCGATGAGGTGTACGAACGATTCCTGAAATTGGCAAGCCAGTCTCGCAATATTCCAATCGAGAAACTCAAGACCCTAGCTGGCGGCCGAGTGTGGTCTGGTGACCAAGCCAAACAGCACGGCTTGGTCGACGAGATAGGTGGAGTCGATGACTGCATCGCGATCGTAGCCAAGAAGGCTGGTCTGGAAAAGGTCAAGGTGGTTCACCGACCGGAGCCCTCTACGGGCATTGACTTGTTCCGCATGCTAGACGAATCGAGCGGCAGCGACATCGCCATCGAACAAGTCGGGGTACTGCAATCACTCGAACAAAAGTTGCTCGGGATTTTCGCACAACGCGGTTTTCGATTGGATACGACGCGAGTGTTGCTTAGGTCGGGTTGGCAGAGTAATTCGGGCAAGCCTGCCATTTGGGCGTTAATGCCGCAAGAGATGCGTGTTCGCTAGGCTAAGTGGTGCGCAGCACTCGTGCCGTGATTCAACTATTGTCGCCTTTCGCTTTTGGATAGGGGTAGGGAAGCCGGGTAGACCGGCTCCCCTCCCTCCAAACCGTACGGGCGGTTTTCCCGCATACGGCTATCCAGTTAGTAGGTTCCCGTGGA
>JAYTVM010000263.1:0-5250 GCA_043743995.1 Pirellula sp.
CCTGACGATCTGAACTTGGTTTTCAACCCGACAACCGCGTTCCTGATCTCTCAGACTCAAGAAGTCTTGGACCACATCAAGCAGTCGCCCGATGCGTACAGCCAACTGGAAGGCGGATCTGGCAAGTGGAGTCGATACGGTCTGCCAAACAAGCTGTTCGGCGTGAACGTTGAAGTCGAGGACGCTGTTATGGTCACGACTGCACGTGGCGTTACTGCGACCCCTCAATACGTGATGGGGGATGGCATCGCTTACTTGCTTTCCCGTCCAGGTGGAATCCAGGGACTTTCTGACGAACCATCGTTCTCGACTTTGACGGTCTTCGCTAAAGAGGAAATGACCGTCGAAACGAGGACCGACGATTACAACCGATTGTACGAATCGAACATCGTTGACGATACAGTCGCGATCGTTACGGCTCCTGCTTCCGGTTTCGCGTTCCTGAATTTGTACTCGTAAGTCTCACCCTTGGTTGTCAAATGGCTTCTTACGCTGACGGAAACGACCTAATCTCCCGGTACGACGTTGATACCGTAGGAGATTTGGCAACTGATCAGCGTGAATCATCTGATCCAAGCAGTGTTCCTAATCTGCCAAACGTGTTAACGGCATTGATGGACGCAAGCGGTGAAATCGATGTTGCCTTGACTGTAGGCGAACGATATTTGCCGTCACAACTCGAAGCTTTAACTGGCAACAGTCAAAGCAAACTCAAGCGGATCACTTGCGATATTGCAATGAGTTTGCTTTGCAGTCGACGCGTCGGGACTGACTACCTCGAGTTGGCTGAAAAAGTTGCCAAGATTTCGAGAGATCATCTGCGAAGCTTATCGAACGGCGAAAACGTTTTTGGTTTGCAAAGCCTTTTCGATGCTTCCGTTATCGATGTAGGAACGATTTCAACATGCGAAATCGAGCGACGGAATTTACTTCCTTCGCGAATGACTAGATTTTTCCCAACCGACTCACAGCGAATGCCGTTGCAATAAAGAGGATCAAATGACCTTAGTAACCCCAAATGATTACGTCCAGGTTGGCGGCGTTGTTTCGATCATGGTAGCGGTCCCCGTCGGTGCTTATGTTGCTCCGATTTGGCCTTTTACCCCAACTCGAACAACGGCGCCAACACCAACGACTAACGCGGGTGCATATGTCGCTCTGATGAAACTGGGTGAAGCGGCTGACATCATAGAACCACAACGCCGGTCGATCATGGAGGGCGTTAAAGGAGATCGAATGGGCGGTGCGTCAGGTGGCGACATCGAAAAGCAATCCTTTGGTTTTGAATACGACATCCAGTTGGATTTGACTCGATGGGATCCGGAAGTTCTTGCAATGATCGAATCGCTTGCAGGCTTGCATCCAGGAGGGGCGAGAGTGCCACTGAATACGATGGGCTCGCTAATTTTGCGTGACAGATCGTTTCGGCTTTTGCTTTATCCGTTGATCGACGCTCGATTTATTTACAACTTTCCATGCTGCATTGCGGAACAGCCTCGAAAAATTGGCGAAGGCACTCGACATTCGAAATTATCTTTGGCTGTCAGTGCTTCTCGCGCCACCGAAGGGCATTGGGGCGCCCCTACATCTAACACGGATTTGGTCACTACTTATGTCGTGAATAACGACTACACCGGATACACTCCGCCAGCCGTTTACACCTAATAGGTTTTGTCATGTTTTGGAATAAAAAGCTTATTGAAGAACGCGATTTCGAACGGGCTCGCGTGGACGAAGCTTTCGGCCAGTTGGATCGCGTAGCTCGTCGGCTAAACGAGGTTGAAGCCGAATTGAAATCATCGGAACTTCAGGCCAAAACGTTTGCTGTCGATGCGAACAAACTGAGGCAAGACAAATTCGAAATCGAGAAGCATGCCCGATCCTTAGAGGCGATTGTCAAGTCTTTGAACGATCGAGCGAAAACCCGACAATCCGAACTCGAGTTCATGGCTCAATCGCTCGTCGACTGCCAGGACAAGTTGAACTCAGCGCGGAGCGTTGTTTCGGAAATCCATTCCCTGGTTGTCGCCTACCAAGCGAGTTCGTCCGATGGACTGCAAAGCAATGCGGCTCTCAAAAAGCATTTGAAATCCGCACAGTCGGTGATTGTCGCGATTGTCGAAAAATCTAAGGAGCCAAGAGGAGTCGAAGGGACGAACACGATATGATTCGATTCGCAAACTTATTAGTGTGGTCAGCCATCGCGATTTGCCTAACAAGTCTTCTTACTGGTTGTACGGATCAGCAATGGAGAGAGCTCGCCTGCCCGTCCGTCGAGATCCCAGCGGCCAACGTCCCGGCATCGCTCAGGTACAAAAATTGGCCCGATCGAAACGGCTCTGGTTCGTGCGTGATTGCTTCAAGTTGTTCGGCGCTCGAATGGTACAACCGACCTGACCTCGCTCAGAAATTTCGCCAAACGTATGCTGGTGGGCAGACGGAGACCAGTATTCTCACTAAGTATCGAGAAAGCAGAATTCCGTTTGTTGCTACAAAATCGCCCGAAGATGCTGCGAGAACCGGTGGCTATCAATACGGGGATCCTCGAATCTTAGAGCGATGTTCGGAAACTCGACGGATCGCGATCATTTGGTATTTCCCGAACCACTGCGTCAACTTTGTTGGCTTCTCGCAATGGCAGGGTCGAGAAGTCGCTTGGCTTCTCGACAATAATCGAAAAGAGCGGTTCATATCGATTCCAAAGAATCAATTTCTGAGTGAATGGCGAGGTTTTGGTGGCTTTGCTGCGATTCCGTGGCTAACCCCCGCTCCGTCGATTCCGTTCCCAGGTTACGAGGTGTTGTGATGAAGACTTTTCACGTTGTTTCTATATCGATCGGGACAGGTGTTTTCCTGCTTGCATTGGCTGCTTTGCTTGTCGTCGCATTCGCGTTGACTGCTTTAGAACTCCACCCTAAGTCCAGGACGTCAACGTTGCCAGCAACTGGCGCACTCGGCGAAATCGAGCACCAATTGAACGACCTGAAATACGGGCCAGTGAATTCGCAGGCAACCAAGGAAGTGAAAAACGGGTTGTTCGATCGCATCCGCCAAAATCGACAATCTCGCAATTCGCGAGGTTGCGGCGCTCCGGTTGTGTCGCAATCGTACTGCAGTCCTACGGTATCGTATTCGCATGTTCAGCCTGCCGCGACCTGCTATGCAAGCTATCCGACACAAACGCGAATCGTTGAACGTTCGGACTGCAACTATTCCTACGTCACATCCAATCCGATTGTTGGCCAAACGGTTGTCACGCAATCGGCGGGATTAGATCCTGAGATGCCCGCGATTGGTCCGGTTGCCGCAAATGCGAAAAATGACGACTGTTTGCCTTGCAGAAAGAGCAATCGCAACGCACTTAAAACCGGCTCGTTTATCTGCTCCAATTGTCGAGCAAGTCGTATCGGGCAATGGCACACCGAATGGAAATCTGACGGCACACCGGTAACGTTTCTTTGTGAGCGATGTTATTCGTTTATGACTCCTGAGCAGCGAGAGCGATCGTACAACGGCTATCTTGCACGGCAGTCGAAATCGGTTGGAATCGCTGGACTATTGCACCAAGAAATAGGGCAGTAAATATGGGTCCGCTCAATTTGCCAGACCTGGAACCAATTTTCAAATTTATCGGATATTCATTTTTGATTTTAGTGCCCTTAGCAGCGCGGAAGCTGATTGACTTAATCATCTTCCTTTGCCAACACATTCATTTTTCCTAGGACAATCATGAACATCATCCGACCACTGTTATTAGCACTGCTCTGCATGCGTGGTTGTTGCGGTCTAGCAATCGCTCAAGTGCCAGCGGGTGAACCAAGCCGATACCAATTAATCGTTGTAAGCTCGGCTCAAAATGGCGTTGCTACGTGGTTCGATCAAGTGCCCGAACTCGCAAGACTCAAATCGAAAACGGCTTTTGTGCATCTAAAGCCGAAAGCGAACGCACAAGCGAAGGACGGGCTTTTTGAAGCACGATACAGAGCGGTGCTTGGATCAGAGTTGCCTATCGTTGCGCTTTGCCGCCCAGATGGTGGCGTGATTTATTTCGCGGACAAGCACACGATGCCATCCAGAGAGAAGCTACACGGCGAAATAAAAGCAGCACACGAACTAGCACTGAACGCGGTGAAAGTTGATTCTGTTGCTCCACTCAATCCCTCGATCGTGCAATCGGAACAACCAGGGAGTGACTGGACCGATGCCGAAGATTGCGTAGACGGCTCTTGTGATGTCCCATTCGATAACACTCCAACGCCACGATTTCCGCGATTGCATCCTTTGAAAAATCCGCCGTCCAATTCGATCGACCGAATGATTTCAGGCTGGTTTGCGGACTCGGTGAACTCAGGGATATTCCTCGTGGCCTCAGTCGTTTGCCTCGGTGCAATTCTGCTTTTTGCAGTGTTGATCTTTGGGGCGATGATCGTCGTTGTTCGGTGGATTAAGTGATTACGCTGTTGCTCGTCTGCATGTGTTTTGGATTTGTACTGCTTGGCTTTTTGGTTGCTGGGCTGATGTTGGCTAAGCTTTTGAAGTGAGGATTTTGGCATGAGTGCTTTGACTGGTTTGATTGTTTTTATGGTGGTTTTTTGCTTCCTCGCAATATTTGCTGTCGTTGGAATCTTCGTTTTGATCGGCGCGAAACGAATATCCGAACGCAAGAAGGAGCTTGCAACGGTCAATGTTTTCGATGGTGTTTCGAAAGAGGAAATGCAGATTATTGCGAACGTGATTTTACGCAAGAAGCAAGCGGACCAAGAATCGAAAGTGCGAACCGATGCGGTTGAGGCATTGAAGCCATAGTGTTCTTACTCCCTCTGGTTGCCATCTTCTCAATTCCGTTGTCGCTCCAAGGGCATTCAGTCGAGCACGTAGATTGCATCGAACTAAATCACTTCTACGACCAACGTGGAAGCCTTGTTTACGATCAGGTAATCTTCTGGGAAGTGACTTCTGAGACAGGACGATTCCAAGTCCGTGCGTGGTGCTTGGCGGACGATCGCGAAAGGCCAAATCGCAGGCCAATCAAGAGCGAGACAACGGGATTGTATCAGGTGACGTTTTACGATGTCGACGCACGGATGCAACGCAAGATTACCAGCCGACTCTATCGCGAAAGCTGGACGCAAACAGACCCGGAACGCGACGACAAAAGAGTGCATCCAGAGTGTCAGCGTGTTGGGCTCGCAAAGCGAGTCAGGACGGAAGAATAATGGAAAACTACCAACCGTTTCACGAGGGTCTCAA
>JAYTVM010000264.1:0-19666 GCA_043743995.1 Pirellula sp.
AATCCACTTATAAACTGGGTGGCACGGGTGGCACGCTCTGAGGTACGAAGGGCGTGGTGAATCGCTAGAGTCATTTGCCACACTTCCCACGCCCATCGCCCATCGCTAATCGCTTTGGGCGTGCCACACGGTGGCCTGGCTTGGTGTCTTCCGTCTGCCGCACACAAGCTCACAAGTAACGCTAATTCTTGATGCTGACGAACCACTAGGCTGTGAATGTATTATCTTCCACATTTGCTTCGTCCACAGGTGCAACTATCTTGGAACCGGAGTTCGCCAGCTTGCGGTTTCACTCGGCTCGGTATCGCCTATGCGACCGGAATTGCTTGACGTGATTGACGGCGGATCGTTGGCGGGATAATTCATGTTGGAGCGTTCGGACGCACCGCTCACAATGGGTGTCGTTGCGGCTTCCGATAGGATCGCACTGGCTTGTGCGACTCCTTGACCTAGTCGGTCGACGCGAGCGCTAGCTTGTTCTACAGAGGAGTTGATGCCGTCGGCGGCCCGGTTGACTGAGTTTCTAGCCTTGTTCGTTGCGGTAAGAAGCTGCGACTGAGCGTTGGAAATGCTGTTGATCAAATTCCCGGTGGGTAAAGTGTTTTGACTCGTCTTTGGGCCGCTACCAAAGCTGGAGCCTCCCAGGCCGCTGCTGGAGGGATTTCCCGCCCCATTCACGCCACCGGAATAGGAGCCTGGAACTTGGAAACTGCCTTGTGCTGGAGGTGGTACCCGGGCTGGAGCAGTCAGACCACTAAACGCTTGCGAAAAGGCTGGTGCTGTGCCCCGGCAACCTATCGAGACAGCCGCGAGGACTGCTGCCAATGACAACGCCGCAACACATTGGAATGACCGAGTTTTGTTTGTTTGGTACTGTTCAATGTTCATGGAATCGTTCATCCTGATCATTCAATTCTTGAGCGTCACGAAGCTTGCGCTTTGGACTTGTAACGCTCTGCGTGGTTTTTTCTCCGGCCTGGAGATTACGTCTTCGCAGTCGCTGCACGCAATACGAGAATTACAAGCGACGTTAAGTTGGGCGATTTGGGAGAGACCGGGAAAATATGGTTCAATTAGGCGCTCATATGAGCATTGCGGGCGGGTACTACAAGGCCGTGGACGCTGCGGCGGCGTATTCCATGGATGTCGTTCAGTTGTTTACCAAGAACAACAATCAATGGGCCGCCAAGCCAATCACCGACAGCGACTGTACCCTTTTCAAAGAATCCTTGGAGCGAACCGGCGTATCGCGGCCATTGTCGCACTCGTCGTATTTAATCAACTTGGCTTCCCCGAAGGACGAACTTTGGAAGAAATCGATCGATTCGATGGTGATCGAATGGCAGCGAGCAGAGCAGTTGGGTCTAGATGGGGTTGTGATGCATCCAGGTTCCTATGTGGAATCGACTCCGGAAGAGGGTCTCGAACGGATTGCTACTGCGATTCAAGAAGTTTATGAAAAAGTAGCCCCCAAACATGCATGGCTACTGTTGGAAAACACTGCTGGCCAAGGGTCGAATCTGGGTTGGAATATGGAACAGCTCGGCTGGCTTCTGGAACGATCCGGCGAAGCCATGCAGGTTGGTGTTTGTTTGGATACTTGCCATGCACACGCGGCGGGATACGACTTCTCGACCGCCGAAGGATTCAAGGCTTGGGAAAAAGACGCAAAAAAACACAACGTTTTGGCGGCCATACGGGCCTTGCACTTAAACGACAGCAAAAAAGGCTGTGGATGCCGAGTTGACCGTCACGAACACATTGGTCGCGGAACGATAGGGCTGGAGGGATTTCGGCGAGTCCTCAAGCATAAGACCCTGAAAACGCTACCTATGTACCTGGAAACAGAAAAAGGCATGAACGACGATGAAGAAGAGTGGGATGCGATCAACATGCGAGTCCTGCGGGAACTGGAATCGTAGGTCCGCATCTCCGAGGCTGTGATTTTATTCTTATCGCTATTTGCTTTCGCCGGCATTTGGTGCAACTGTCTGTTGCGAAGGTGCATTCAAACCGTTGAATTTCGACAGTCTAGGTGTAGGAGTGGTCCTGGTTAAGGCTCTGTGGACCAACGTTTGATAAGCACCTGAGGAGGTTGCTGGCTCAATTTCGGTTACCAGGATTTGTGGTAGTAGGCCACTTGGAATGAGTTGGGAAACGGCCAGTTGAACGCTCTCGACACGAGCGTTTGTTTCCTGTTCCGTGTTGCCGGCTTTGACATAGACGATGCGTTGATTTAGTGGCGCCTGCGTCACGATCCACTGAACCTTGATTGCGCCCGCTTCGTTGAGCGCATTTTGCGATGAGAACAAACTTGTTCCGAGGGTATTATTTTCCCTCCAGCCGTTGTCACGCATGACTTCAAAAGGGGCTACGACCGAATTGGAATCAGCGGCGCGAAAAGGTTGCGGCCACGCGACGTTGCGAGCGTAATCCACCCCCGCTCGGTGCCTCATATCAGCACATCCGATCAAGCCAACAGACAAAGCTGAAATGGTAAGTGTCGCGAGAGTTCGTCGCATGTTGTAATTCCCTTTACCGTAGATCTAAGTAGATCTGATTTCAAAAAAAGGTCGGTCCAAACTCCATTCGGGTCCGTTAAGGTAGAAGATCGGCTGATAGAACTTGGGTTCATCGCAATTGCTTCCCGACGTCCGAAAGTCTGCATATTCTGCAAACTCCTATCATTCCATTGCTATCAATCGTTGAGTACGCAGCCCGCAAATCCTGCCATCTTTACTCAACTTCCGCAGGCAGAACTTCCGATGGAATCACTACGAAAGTGCGCAGTCGTCAAACTCTGCGTGGTTGTTCAGATTGCGTTGTTGGGGGGACATTATGGCTTTTAAAGAAATCTACGAAATTCGCCGTCAAGCATTTCATTCGTCTTTGAAAGTGGGGCTAGGCGTTGGCGCGTTTGCGGCATTCAGCCTAATTGACGTTTCCCCAGCCGTTGCCCAGCTTCGTACCGGTCGCAGCTCGGATCGCGAGTTTTACACTCCATCAGAACCGATGGCATCGACCCCTCCACAAGCCAAAAGCAAACGCGCGAAGGCGGATGTGGTTCAAGCGTCAGCCACGGATGTGATCTCCACCGAGGTCGAGACCACTCCTGTGCGGCGAGTCATAAAAAAGCCAGCCATGGTTCGTACTGCAGCAGGCGAAGCTCAATCGAGCCGAGTCGTGCAAGCGGGCTGCAAAAACTGCCAAGCGGGTATCGCACATTCGCATGGCCCGATAGCCGCGGCGCCTAGCCAAGGGATAGCCCACGAAGCCTACGTGGACTACCAGGAAACCTCGGATTTTAGCGAGGTCCATGAGGATGATAATGCAATGGTGGTTGGCAATTCGTGCCAACCCTGCGCGAACAGTTGCGAGTCGGTAGGAATGATACAGCCGCCTCATTTGGTAGGAAGTTTACTTCGTCGCATGCAGCTCCGAATTGAGGCGGCGACATTCTGGCCTGACGGACAGAATCTGCCGCAGCTAGTAACGACACGTCGGCCGGCCAACGACCCTGCGACGGACGGATTGATAGGTCGAACCGATACAACAGATCTGTTCGGCGGTTCGAAAGTGCTTGGAGAAAGTACTCAAGGAATCCGCGGCGAATTGGGTACCTACTTCAACGATTGCAAGTCGCATGGCATCTTGCTGCGTTTCTTTGATGTGGGCAGCAACTCATTGTCTTACAACAGTACCCCAACATCCGAACCGGTAGTGACGCGGCCCTTTTTCAGCACGGCCAACAATGCTCAATCGACGATCGCTGTAAACTATCCGAACAGTACGTCGGGTTCGCTGAACGCAAACATATCGAGCGACGTGTACGGTGGCGACATTCTGTTTCGCAAGTTGATCCTACGAGATTGCGCTGGACGCCTAGAATTCCTGGCGGGTTACCAAACGGCGAGATTGGCGGACTCGTTGCGGATCGACTCGACGACCACCGCGCTGACCAATACGCCAGCCCCCGTTGGAACCCTATCGCAACTCTCCGATCACTTTGCGACAACCAATCGCTTTAATGGAATGGCCTTGGGGCTCAACGGCATCTTGCGAGAACGATGCTGGAGTCTGTCTGGTCTGGTCAAGTTGGGATTCGGTAACATGGAACGCAGCGTGGCCATTGATGGATCCTCGACGATCACCGTCCCCGGCAATCCTGGCAGCACAAGTACGACGGCCAATGGCCTGCTGGCTAGAAACACCAATGCAGGTAATTATGTAATGAACACGTTCATTGTTTCGCCTGAGACAAGCGTAACGCTGGGCTATCGGTTGACTCGACGATTGGAAGCGACCGTTGGTTACTCCTACTTGGGGCTACCAAAAGTTGCAAGAGTTGCCGACCAATTGGATCCACAACTAGCCTCCAATTTGAGCAATCCGCCAACAGGTGCAAGTACACCCAGTTTCTCATTGCGAGAAAGCAACTACTCGCTGCATAGCCTTGATTACGGTCTGCAATGGCGATATTAGGATACCGACGGACCGAAAGGCTGCATTCGAGCTGCTCCAGAAAGGCACGAGGTTCCTCGCGTTAGGAAAGGTGTCCTGTCCTTCAAAGACACCTTTGTGCCTACTTGGACGCTATTCGGGAGGAAAAGGGTCTTGGGGAGGCTGGAGATCCCCACCACAATTCGCAAAAGAGTAAAAGGATTGCGACATATCCATCCTCTATGCGTCCGTAAAGGTAAAGGTGCTCTTACTTTCATTGACGAAGCTCAGGTCTGAAGTATCCCGACTTCGCAGGCTTTTTTTATCACTCAATTCACGAAATCTTCATCAAAAGTACTCGATTAACATTGTTGTAATCTGTCTGCTTAGCTGGCAAACTACTTGTGACCACGGTTTTAAGTTGCCGTGTCCTTTAAATCCCCGATCGCGCGGTCGGGAATTGACTCCTCGGCGATGTACTTCTTGAATTTTGGGAGATCGGTTATGAAGAAAGTTTTGTTGGCGGCGGTTTTTCTGCTTTTTGGAGCGGGACAGAGTTTTGGTGCTGTCATTCTAAGCTGGAATACGTTCGGAAACTTGGGAACGGAAACTTCTGAGGCGAGCGTTTCGAACATTGCGAATATCTCGGCAGCGAGTTTGACGCTTGGTAGCGGCATCACCGCGGCGGCGAACGGAAATCGATTCGGTGGGTCCGGCTGGTTTGACGCGGGAAACACGGCTGGAGGTAACACGCTTGGTGAAGCAATCAATGGAAACAGTTACATCCAGTTCATAGTTACACCAACCGGAGGAGCAACATTTTCCGCAACTTCACTTGATTTCACGTGGGATCGATCAGCTACTGGTCCTTCTAGTGTCGCTCTCCGATCTTCGTTCGACAACTTCGCAACGGACCTTGGTAGCGTGACCAATATAATACAGTCTGCATTTGCTCCGAACTCAATCACCATTGCTGGGCTAAACAACGTTGCCGCCGCGACGACCTTTCGCTTGTATGGTTTTGGAGCATCAGCTACCGGTGGAACCGGTGGTTTCGATACGAACACTGACGCGCCTAGTGTAACTTTTAATGGAAGCGTCACTGCAGTACCCGAGCCAACCTCAATTGCTCTTGTTAGCTTGATGGGTTGCACTGGTTTGGTGTCAGGTTATCGTCGTCGTAAAGCGAAGTCGAACGTCGTTTAATCGCACTCGACCCTTCCAAAAAATAACTCATCTCTCTATGTTCTCAAACCCAAGGCCATAGCGAAGCTACGGCCTTGTTCTTTTTTGCCGCATAAGGGCTAAGGAAGCTCCAACCTTTGCTACGGCTAGCAAGCCCCGGATTGGGGCGCGATCAACGACAGCACCATTCGTACCAAGCACCTATTGATTGCTCGCAAACAAGAAAGAGGCTCCTGCCAAATCGCTGTCATTCGACCAGAACATCGAGTTTATGTTATCGTTGACAACGTATTCGGGACAATTTTCGCCGCATGAGAAAGATGAAATGCGGAACTTTTTAACGGCAGATGCACTTCAGAGGACTACTTGACTATGCGCTGGGTCCGAGGGTAGCTCGAAGCTATTGGGGAGACTAAACTCCAGGTGCATAATCACTTGAACTGATTCGTAAAAAATTCAGGAAAGGCAGTGAGAATTGAACCGTTGGAATGCATGCCGATGGATGATTTTTGTCGGCTATCTTTTTTTGTCCGTCGCTCTGGCTTCGGACTTGCAGGCGGATTTTGTAATTGTTGGTTACAATTCAACGAACCCAAATGGTTCCACTGGCGCGATGTCACCTAGCTTGAATGCCGCCGAATCGCAACGCGTGTCGCCACTCCAACTGACGAGAGGTGCTGGGATAACACCTAACCAAGGTGTTGCGTTCAATTCGAGCAATTGGCCAACCGCTTCGACCGTCGATTTGAACTCGATTGGCAATCGCGGTTTCGGTCAAAGTTCATTAGTTCTTCACGATCGCTTTGCCAAACCTTAAGACACCTCCGTCAAGCTTTTGGAACGTTCGGGATACAACAAACGAGCATTCAGAATGGTTCGTTTTGGCGAGGGTGGGTTGGTGCAATGTTTTGTCTAGGGTCGAAGGAAAATTGGTTTTTGTTGCTTTGCCTAGCCTCGACCTCAGTCGAAGGCATAGTTTGTTCAAGCCTGCGTGGTGAAACGCCTAAGACGAAATCAAGATCGACCACGGTCATCTTTCAGAACGGCGTGGATCAATACGCTGGGACCATCGACACCGAGATCTGGGCGCTCGCCCCAACGACGTTTCTCGAAAGCAATCCGAATGCGTCCTCCGACGCAGACAACGATGGCGGCGAAAGCCAGGTCCTCATTCGATTCGAGAGCATCTTTGGCGACGGCCCGCGAAAGATTCCGAGGGGCGCACGAATTGTCGCAGCTCGCATGTTCGTAAGTGCATTCGATCAAGGTACGACCGTGAACCTCCATCGGATGCTTGTTCCGTTTTCTCCGTCCGCGACTTGGAATTCCATGGTCGATGGCGTTTCGGCTGATGGTTGTGAAGCGTCCAGGCACAAAGATAGTTTTACGTTTGGCAAAATCGCGGCAAACTCATCCGTCGTTGTCTTTGACGTGACGGATACCGTTCAAGCTTGGTCGAGCGGCCTTGCGAATCATGGATGGGTCTTCATCAATACAGGTGGCAATGGTTGGGATTTTTATGCGTCTGAGTTTGACGACGTCAAGCAGCGGCCTCAACTTGTCATTGAGTACGAGACCGCCTCCGCGTCACCGACACCGCACCAAAAACAATAAAACCGAAAAAGCAATAGAAAGAGACACGGATGAACCTATCTCAAAATTGGCATTGGAAAAGTGATCCTTCGCACTTCCATCGTCCTTCCCGCCGTGACTTCATGGTTGTCGGTTGGCTAGGGGGGGCTGGTCTAACGCTGGGAAATCTACTCCAACTCGAATCATCAGCGGCAGCCTCCGGAGTTCGGAAGCTTGAGGCAAAAGCAAAATCGGTGATTCACATCTACCTTCAGGGAGGTTTTTCGCACATGGATAGCTTCGACCCGAAGCCAGATGCGCCAGCGGAGTATCGAGGCATACTCGATCCAATCGCGACTTCGATGCCGGGAGTCTACTTTAGCTCGCACATGCAGCAAACCGCTAAGGTCGCGGACAAGCTAACGGTCGTTCGAAGTATGACGCATACCGAGGTCGATCATAGCCGCGGTGAGCACAGTATGTTCACTGGCTATCGCCCAAGTCCGGCTTTGGTCTATCCAAGCGTCGGATCTGTTGTTGCTCATGAACTTGGCCCGCGAGATGCCATGCCGTCGTATGTTTGTGTGCCGAACCAGGGAAGCCAGTTCCTGGGCAGTGGCTATCTTAGCAACGCGTGTGGGCCATTTGCGCTTGGTTCCGATCCATCGAGATCGAACTTTTCGGTTCGCGACTTAAACCTGCCCAAGGGCATTGACGAGAAGCGTTTTGAGCGACGCAAGGATTGGAAGCAAATGGTCGATGGCCATTTCGCAAGTTTGGAACGGGATGACTCGTTAGCAACGATGGATTCGTTTTATCAGAGAGCCTACGATCTGTTGGCTTCACCCCAAGCAAGAGAAGCGTTTAGTCTCAAGAGTGAGTCGGATGCGACGCGAGAGTTGTACGGGATGAAGCCTTGGGGACCGGTCTTGCGTCCCTCTGCCGGCGCACGATTTTTGATGGCCAGACGCTTGGTCGAAGCAGGTTCACGGTTCGTAACGGTGACGTACGGTGCGTGGGACACTCACGCATTTCATTATCGCGGAATCTCAACTCAATTGCCTGACCTCGATAGAGCCTTTGCAGGGCTGATTCAGGATTTAGATCAACGGGGCATGCTGGACTCCACTCTTGTACTTGTTTCAAGCGAATTCGGTCGCACACCCAAGGTCAACGCTGGTGGCGGTCGTGATCATTGGCCACGCGTCTTTAGCATCGTGATGGCCGGTGGTGGTACGAAGCGTGGGCAAATCTATGGCGCGTCGGATGCGCTTGCGGCAGAACCGAGGGACAACCCACTCGGCGTGGAGGATTACATTACGACCGTCTATCACTTGCTCGGAATCGATGCAGCCACGACGCTGATGTCGCCTGGCGATCGACCTCAACCGATTGTCACCAACGGCAAAGTCGTTCAAGGTCTGTTGGCATGAGAGCGAAGATTGACCGAATCCGCAGAAACGTTTGGGTGTGCTT
Source organism: Pirellula sp. (assembly GCA_043743995.1). Classification (GTDB taxonomy): domain Bacteria; phylum Planctomycetota; class Planctomycetia; order Pirellulales; family Pirellulaceae; genus JBKCUI01. The sequence continues at coordinate 8,674 of JAYTVM010000264.1, forward strand.
ATTTGCCCTCTCTTTGTGCGGGCACACTCTGGCTGGAACTCCGTCGCTTGAGATGATCATTCCTTCCGTTGGAACGCGAGGGACTTCGTTCTCTGCGGTTGCCAAGGGTGCCTCCCTCAAGACCGCTCGCTCTGTCGTATTCTATGATCCTGGACTTCGATGCGAAAAGATCGTTGCGCAGAACGACGACGAAATCAAGGTCGATTTTGTGGTCGATGCAGGTTGCACGCTCGGTCCGCATCCATTTCGACTTTTAAGCGATGATGGCTTTTCGGAACTCCGGACGCTCACGATCACTCCATTCCCAACCGTCCTGGAAATCAAAGAGGCGGACTCGCAGGTTGTTCCAAGCAACTCGACGATCTTGGGGACACTTGAGTCCGATGATGTCGACGTCTATCAAATCCCCGCGAGCGTAGGCGAGAGGATCTCGGCGGAAGCGGTTGGCGTTCGACTTGGGGTGACCTTGTTGGATACAGTGCTGACGCTTCGCGATCCAACAGGGAATATACTCACAAGGGTCGACGACACTCCTTTACTCAATCAAGATCCAGCCTTTAGCTATGTGGCTACCGAGTCAGGTTTGTACACGGTTGAGATCACTAGTGCGGGAGTTAATGCGGATGCAGAAAGCCAGTATGCGCTGCATGTCGGCAATTTCCCGCGTCCGCACAGTATCTTTCCGTTGGGTGCGAGAGCTGGTAGTGAAATGGGAATGACGTTCGCTTCCTCAGCGGAAGATGGAGACGACTCGATTAAGAAGCGGATAAAATTCGACCCGGAGTTGATTGGCACTCGACTCATCGAAATCACGGACGCAGGAGTTGTTTGTCCATCCCCTATTCCGATTCGATTGAGCACCTATAACCAAGCGTTCGTGGATTCTGGGACTGCGCGGGCTGACAGGTCGATTGTAGGTTCAGGAGTTGGCGCAAGATCGGGACGGGAAACAGTCGGAACCACCGTGTTGGAGGTTCCGGTTGCGGTGCATGGAATCATTCGGGAAACGGCGGAAGCCGATTCATTCAGCTTCGCAGTGCATCAAACAGGCATGATTGCGCTAGAGGTGTTTGCATCGCGGCTAGGGTCGCTTTTGGATTCGATGGTTGAGGTCCGCGATCAAGGTGGCCAAGCAGTTTGCAGCGGTGATGACTTCGAAAGCCATGACTCCCGATTGGTTTTCGAAGCCAGGGTCGGTGAGATCTACACTGCGTCGATTTGTGACAAGCGGAAAAATGCTGGGACGGCGTATAGTTACTGCGTCGAGATCGCACCATTGCAGTCTTCGCTCACCGCATTTCTGCCTAGGCGAAGTAAACTTTCGCAGGCCGGACAAACGATTACGATCCCTCGTGGCAATAAAACGCTCGGATTCTTTGGCCTTCATCGCGACCGCATTGAGGGAGATGTTAATCTGGCCTTTGAAGGTTTGCCGCAGGGCGTTTCGTCGAATGTTCCCCTCGTTGCGAGTTCGCAGTTTGTGGTTCCTGCAGTCTTCGTTGCTGACGCTTCCGCAGCAACAACAGGTTCGTTAGTTGGCGTTCAATGCACTTTACGAAATGGCACTATTGGAATAACAACCGGCGGATTCGAACAAATCGTCGACTTAGTCAACGGTCCGGCAGATTCAATTTTTCAGCCTGCGAGCGTCGACCGTTTGAGTGTGGCGGTTACCCATTCCGTTCCCTATTCGATTGAACTTGTGAAGCCAACCGTTCCACTTTCATCAGATGGCACGCTCGACATTACGATTCAGGTCAAGCGAGAGCTTGGCTTTGACGCCCCAATCGACATTACCTTTCCATTGCTGCCTGAATGGGTGGATTGTGAGGCCAAGACGCGTATTGCTGCGAACCAAGATTCGGGAACCGTCACACTGCGATCGAACCGTCGAGCGACTGGTGGAGCTTGGCCGATTGTTGCCGAAGGGACCCCCGGATTAACCGACGGCAATTCGGCGAAACCAGTTGCGGACCCCGTAATGGCGGGGATGCGTTCCCGTCAACCTTCCGTAACATCGTGGACAACCGTGTCTAGCTCGCTCCATTCGTTGTTGATAGCCGAGAGCCCCATTCGCGGAACGATTGCATCGATCTCGGCGGAACGAGGTACCCAGGTACAATTGGAGTGCAAAGTGGAGTTCGGTGATGCCGTTCCAACAACGTTCACGGCAACCATCGAAGGTCTACCAAATCGAGTGCATGCGGAAGCGGTTTCCATTCGCCGCGAGGACAAAAGTGCTCGTTTCCAGTTGGTCATTGAGGACGATGCTCCTACGGGTACGTTTGATCAAATCGTTCTCAGACTGAGTGGTTCGTTGGATAACCAGCAGGTCTCGTTCTGCGTGGCCCGGGATACCAAATTGATTATTACAGCTCCCGGTGCTTCCCAAAAAGACGAAACCGGGCGACCCCTGAGCCCGCTCGAAGCCCTCCGACGACGTCGTAGCGTGAAGAGCGGATCTTGATCTGCCACGACGCAACCAACACTTCGACATCAAGGACCATCTATGCCGCTTTCTAAACAGTGCTTTCGTTTGGTCGCCGTACTATTGCTGATCGCTTCGATCGCTTCGATAACATCGATAGACGCTGCTGAACCCAACTCGGAGAGCGAAAAAAGAGCGAGCCGCGACCCTTCCAATCGAAGTCTGGCGACACTGACAACGCTTGCGGTCGAGCCTTCCACGGTCGAGTTGCGTTCAGCCCGCGATCAACAGCCTATCGTCATCACCGCGTTTTATTCGGATGGCAGCACTCAAGACGTCACAGGCCTTGCAACCGCAAAGCTTGATTCCAACCAAGGTTCAATGCCGACCACGGAGTACGTCAACGAAACATTCGTTCCAAAAAGCGACGGTTCTACCAGGGCGACCTTTTCCTATCTCGGCTTGGAATGCACTGCCGAAATCCGCGTTACCGGTTCTGCCGATCAGCCTCCCATTGGCTTTCGCAATGAGGTTTTGTCAAGCTTGACGCGGGCGGGTTGCAATACCGGTAAGTGCCATGGTTCTGCCTCAGGCAAGGATGGATTTCGATTGAGTCTGTTTGGATACGATCCGGCGGGGGATCACTACCGACTGACTCGCGAACGAAGCGGTCGACGAGTGCAGCTTGCCGATCCCAAAAGCAGTCTAGTGGTACTCAAGGCCATAGGTTCTGTCCCGCATACAGGTGGGGGGCGTATCGACGAAGGTACAAAGTCTTATGAGTCATTGGTGCAGTGGCTGCACGAGGGTGCGAAACCGGACTCCGAGGACGCAATAGTTCCATTAGGCATTGAGGTCTTTCCGAAGAAGTCTGTTTTTGCCAAGCCCGAAGGTCAACAAAAGCTTATCGTCACGGCTCGTTACTCCGATGGTTCCCAACGGGACGTCACCTCGAATGCCGTGTTTTTGAGCAACAACGACGCGGCAGCCACGGTTTCAGAGGAAGGAATGGTTGATGCGCGTGGCCCTGGTGCCGCATTCATCTTGGCTCGATTCGATCAGTTCACTCAGGGATCGTCCATCATGGTGCGACCCGAACTTAACTTTGAGTATCCAAAAAGGCCAGTGACCGGCATGATCGATACGCTGGTCGACGATCGTTTGAAGTTCATGCACTTGGCACCATCTGAACTGGCTGATGACGAACCGTTTTTGCGACGCGTTTCGATCGATTTGATTGGACTCCTGCCTTCTCCGGATGAGTACCGAGTGTTCATACAGGATGCTTCGGCAAACAAACGTGAACGCTTGGTCGATCGGTTGCTGGAACGGCCAGAAGTCCTCGATATTTGGGTCATGAAATGGGCCGAACTACTACAAATTCGAACCAATAACGGCGTAAGCCACAAAGCCCTCCGCTTGTACGATCGATGGCTGCGCGATGCGGTTCACACTGGTACGACCATCGACAAGATAGTGCAAATGGTTTTGCCCGCCAGTGGCGGATCGCTTGAGAATCCCCCGACAAACTACTACCAAACCGAGACGACACCTCAGTTGCTTGCAGAGAATGTCGCGCAAGTATTCTTAGGAACACGGATTCAATGCGCTCAATGCCACAATCATCCTTTCGATCGATGGACGATGGATGACTACTATGGATTTGCGTCGTTCTTTAGCCAAGTCGGATACAAGCAAGCTGAGGATCCGCGTGAGCTAACCATCTACAACGCAGCCGATGGAGACATGCTGCATCCCCTCGGTAACAGAAAGGTACAGCCAAAGTTTCTTGGAGCTCAGGTCCCCAAGCCTGGACCAGACCAAGACTATCGCAAAGTCCTAGCCGATTGGATTGCTTCCAATGAGAACAAGGCCTTTTCTAAGAACATTGCCAATATCATCTGGGCACATTTCTTTGGCATTGGAATCGTGGACCCAGTCGACGATATGCGAGTCAGCAATCCGCCGTCCAATCCAGAGCTCCTCGACTATTTGGGAGGACGGTTGGTCGAACATCGCTTTGAGATCAAGAAATTGTTGCGAGAAATCTGCTTGTCTCGAACCTATCAAACATCCACTCGCAGAAACGAATCCAATCAATGGGATGAACGGGAGTTCACGCACCAAAAGATTCGTAGAATGCGAGCGGAGGTATTGCTCGACTGCATTAGTCAAGCGACCGAGACGACCGACAGACTTCCTGGATTGCCAAAGGGTTCGCGAGCAGTGCAGGTAGCGGATGGTTTGGCCGCTCATTATTTCTTGACCACCTTTGGGCGCTCCACTCGGGCAACACCGTGCACTTGTGAAGTCAAGACATCACCGACATTATCGCAAGCGCTGCATTTGCTGAACGGCGAAACGACCGGTGGCAAGATCAAGGAGGGGAATGTGGTGGGGCGACTATTGGACTCAGGGAGTTTATCGGGGGAGGTGGCTCGCGAACTCTATGTGCGTTGCTTGACTCGACAGCCGACCGACGCTGAACTCAAGTCGATTTATGACAAGCTATCCAGCTACACCGACCCACGCGATGGTCTTGAGGATCTATACTGGGCACTTTTGAACTCCAACGAATTCGTGTTCAATCACTGATGAGAAACCTTCCTTGTAAATTAGTTGTGCAAAACTGTGTGAAGGTTTTTGGGCGAACGGCAGAAGATGGCCGTTCTCCGAAGCTCAGCATCGGCCTAGCGCTGCTTATATGGTTCATGGTTGCGCCGCGTGCATCCGCTCAAACCATGTCAGGGGGCCAAGTCGAAGCGATTTCGGAAAAAGTCTCTTTCGATGCCGTGCAGCCGATCCTGCGAAAGCACTGTGAACGGTGCCATAACGAAGATCAACCGAGAGGAGATTTGGTATTATCTTCCTTAGATAAGGTGCTGGCCGGTTCTAGTTCTGGGCATGTGGTGGTCGCGGGCAAATTGGATGAGAGTCCTCTTTACTTGCTCACTTCGCACATGGAAACGCCCAAGATGCCACCGAACAAACCTCGCATTCCTCAACGCGAGCTCAATGTGATCGAACGCTGGATCGTGACCGGACTGATTGACGAGACTCAAGGTTTTGAAAAGTCCGTGTCCGAAATACCGAAAGCCACGCCTTCCACTGGAGCGATTGCTGAGTCCAGCATGACGTTATTGGACAAATCGAGTAGTGCGATTCAACCGACCGCCAGCCCGCCACGAGTTTTTACGCCCCTTGCTGCCATCCCACAGCCCACTGCGGTTCGAGCAATGGCAAGCCACCCCTCGGAGCCAGTGGTTGCCGTCGCGGGCCTCCATCAAGTCGCCATTTTGAACACGGACTCTGCAGAGTTCGGTGCACAAGCCATTGATGTCGGTGATCGCGATGTTTCTGCTTTGCGTTTCTCACCCGATGGTAAGATTCTCCTCATCGCGGCAGGAATGATTGGCGAGTCGGGAACCGTCCTTGTCTTGGATTGGCAAACGAAGCAATGGTTGCCGAGCGTGGGTGACGAGTCGGACAATATTCAAGTTGTCGATTGCAATGGCGATGCGAGTCAAATCGCCATTGGAACCACATCGCGACTTGTGAAGATGTTTGATCATAGCAATCCAAAAGAGCTCTTTGTCCTTCGAAAACACACCGATTGGGTTCTCTCCGTTGCCTACAGTCGAGATGGTATTTTGCTCGCAAGTGGAGATCGATTCGGAGGGATCCATGTTTGGGAGACCGATACAGGCAAGGAGTTTGCGGCATTGCGAGGTCATGCGGGTGGCATAACGGGACTGGTCTGGTCGCCCGATGGAAATGAGCTAACCTCCTCGAGTCTTGACGGAACGGTTCGCGTTTGGGACATGCACACGTTGCAGGTAAAGAGGCAATGGCTTGCAAACGATCGAGGCGTTTTGTCTCTAGCGATGGACACCGAAAAGGGGTTGCTGACCAGCGGTCGCGATGGTTGGGTACGCAAATGGATGCCAGAGGGGACTGCACCTAGCTGGCAAACCCAATTAGCAGACGAAGCGATAATCATCTGTAGCTCAGACGCAAATCAAGGTATTCTGGTTGCTGCTGATGCCGCCGGTGGCATCTATCGATTGTCTAGCTCGGTCTCCAGTGCGAACGAACCCGCAGAAAAGGTGCAGATCTCATTGCCAATCAGCGCCCAAAAGCGGCTGTTCACGGCAAGTGTTCCCGACGCGCCCAAACGCGTCTCACTAATGGCAATCATGCGTAGCGAGGCAACCGAACGCGTCCTGGAGCGGAAGCCGGTTGAGTCTAGGGCGAATTCGAGCGATTTGGGAAGCTCCACATTGCATTCGGACTTGGAAGAGAGTCGCCGAGCGCTTGCGAGCGTTGAACAATCGCTAGAACAAACCTACCAAACAGCCGAACGGCTCGAAGAATCGGTAGCCAGGCTCAAACAGTTGATCCTATTGCAAGAGGCTCGATTAAAACAACTCGAACTCAGGCAAAAACCCAATCGAAAGTAAGATTGGATTTCGTTTCATTCATTCAAAGCGAACTTTTATGCGACAAAGTTGGTTGGGGATAGGCTCGTTTGCGATTCTGGCATTGTGCTTCGATGCCCGTTTTGAGGCCCATGCTGAGGATTGGCCAATGTGGAGAGGTCCTCGGGGGGACGGAATCGGACATGGTGCCGATGTGCCTGTAACTTGGTCCACCACCGAGAATATTCGGTGGAAGGTCGCCATTCCCGGTGACGGCAGATCGTCTCCCATTGTTTGCAAGGACAGTGTCTTTTTGACAACGTCGTTGAATGACACCCTGAGTCGCCGATTGATTCGAATCGATCGCGACGCTGGTAAAGTACTTTGGGACATTGAAATCCATCAGGGACCTATCGAAAAACAACATAGGCAAAACACCAGCGCGTCGAGTACACCTGCGACGGAAGGAAAACGGATTTACTGCGCGTTTGTCGATGATCAAAAGATGGTCGTTTCAGCGGTGGATTGGGATGGCAAGATTGTTTGGAGTGTTAGCCCAGGAAGTTATTTTGCCTCGCATGGATTTGCCGCGTCACCAGTCCTGTGCGACAGCGGAGTGTTGATTAATGGGCATCAGGATGGTGGGGCCTTTGTCGTGTTGCTCGACGGAGCGACAGGCAAGGAGAAATGGCGATATAAGCCCGAAACCGACTTGAGATCGTTTTCGACTCCAGTCTTAGCCACGATTGAAGGCAGCCGACAAGTCATTTTAACAGGTGCTAAGCAGACGGTTGGCTTGGATCCGGAGTCGGGTGAGAGGATTTGGTGGGTGGATGGTCCGACGGAAAAATTTGTGTGCACTCCCTCGGTTGGACTTGGTCATGTTTTCAGTTTTGGTGGGTCGCCTAGCGAGCGAGCGTTTGCAATTCGACAAGGTGGGCGGGGGGATTTGACAAAGACCAACATCGTTTGGACCAAGGAACGAAGCATGCCATATGTTCCGACGCCGCTTCTCTTTGGTCAGTTTCTTCATGTCATGAACGATGCTGGAATCTATTCTTGTGTGGAGCCAGTGAGCGGTGACGTGCTTAAGACGTTGCGAAAAGGAAGCAATACTTACAGCTCACCCGTCGGGATTGGGGACAAGGTCTATTTTTTTGACGACACCGGTCTCTGTACTGTGATTCGCAACGGTGCCGACTATGAAGTCCTTGCCAGGAATGCGCTGGATGAGTTGGTGCAAGCAAGTCCTGCCATTTCCGATGGAGCGATGTATGTTCGTGGCGAACGCCACGTATGGAAAATAGCCAGCGAGCTCGACACAAAGGGTCCGATTGTCATCGCGCATCGAGGTGCGAGTGGATACGCAATCGAACATACCGAGGCGGCCAAAACGCTGGCGCACGCACAAGGTGCCGATTACATCGAGCAAGACGTGGTATTGAGCAAAGATGGCGAGTTCATTGTTACCCACGATATCACCATGGAGGAAACAACAAACGTTGAGGAGCTGTTTCCCATGAGAGCGAGAGGCGATGGACGCTTCTACTTCGCCGACTTCCATTGGGCCGAGATTCAATCGCTGACGATGCACGAGCGAACGGGCCGCAACTCCAAAGAGCCAGCGATACAAGGCCGATTTCCAAATATTGCCGGCCAACGTGTCCACAAGCTTGCCGACGAGATCCAGCTCATTCATGGGTTAAACAAGACGACAGGCAAAACGGCTGGTTTGTATATCGAACTCAAAGGAGCCGCATTCCACAAAAAGGAGTTCGGCTACTCCATGGGCGAATCATTATTGAAGTTGCTTGCGAAACTCGGGATCGAAGACGCCTCGTACCCATGCTATATCCAGTGCTTTGAGCCTGAGGAACTCATCGATCTACATGATCGATTGCATTGCAAATTGCCGCTCATCCAGTTGCTCGGTCGACGCCCATCGGATGCCGACGTAGCCAGGATGGCAGGATATGCAAAAGGTATTGGGCCGGCGCTCGACACACTGGCGACTCGCAATGAAAAGAACGAAATTGTGTCGACGGGGTTTGTCGAACTCGCCAAAAAGTCGGGACTGCTGGTGCATCCGTACACGGTTCGAACGCTTCAGCAACCTAGATGGTCCACATCGCTTGACGAAACGCATCGCGTGCTCATCGATCTACTCAAGGTAGACGGCTTCTTTACCGACTTCCCTGACCTTGGTAGAAAAGCCGTCGGCCCAAGGTGATTTCGGCGAATAGCTAGATACGCAGAGGCACGGAGAATTGCAGGTCATTCACTTGATTGTTTTGCTACGGTCATTTATCTTAATGGATTCTTAATAATTGACCGAGGGTTTGTATGGGGAGTTCGTGTCGTGAGCGATCCACAGGTGGAATCGATTCTAAACCCAATGATGATCGACGTGGAAAATCGACGAAACGATCTACGGGCCAATTTGAATTGCCGATTTGTATGCTGGAGTGAATTTTGCAACATGCTGGTCTCGAGATCGTTTCTCGAACGAAGTGACGATTCCGACGCAGCCGTATTGGGTTTAACAAATTCTTCAAATAATTGTCGCTTTTTGATCGAGACCGAAAAAGTTTGGAAATTGACATACTGAGTTGAGATCGGCGAATTCAATAGTCCCAGGCCGTTGGCCTTGCGTAGGCAAACTACCAGGCCTTCGGCCCTAAACACAATAGTGCAACTTCAAAACTTGCGCGTCGTGCTACGGTAGATCTCTTTCACTAGCTTGCGCGTCGTGCTACGGTAGTTTTCAATCTGCTGCTCGCGTTAGGATTGTTCATTTCAAGGAAATCGGTGTGTCTTCATCTAAAAATAACACCGACTCGGTATTCCCGCCTGCGAGATTCTGCCATCCTGAGGACTTCCAACAAACGCCGCTTTAACTGTCTTTGTTAGCCATTCAGCATGAACCATTCCATACATCCTTTTTATCGTCGCCGTTTCAATTCGCTACTGGCGCAAATCAGTGCAGGTGCGTATGTCGCCTCGCAATCGAGCTCGCTTTTCAGCGATGAGATCACAAATGATCCATTCCTACCAAATATTACCCCGAGAACGCAATCTTCAAAGACTTTGATCCGTTCTGGGAGTTTGTTAGCGGACCATTGCACGCAGGAACGTTCGGCCCGAGTGAGCTCGATAATACATTCGGGCCCGAATTGAGGTTTAAAGGCATTCCCGATGGAATGAAAGCCAATCGTCCGCCTTCGGAAGGCTTTCAATTCTTCGGTTTGGTTAAGGTAGATGCCAAGACGCGTGTCATGGCAGTGACGCATTACAATGCGGCTGGCAAGAATCTTTGGAACATCGACTTGCACCCTCAGATAAGCTCGCGATGATTCGAGAACGATTGAGCGAGATGTTGCTTGGGGGATGTTTATGGTGCTGTTAGTTCCGAGCGCCAGACGGCTTAACGCCTATTCGCACTTGACTGGGTGGTAGTCCTCCCTGCACAAGTGCGTCAACCTCCGTTAAGTCATGCCAGGTTGAAACGAGTTCGGCAAAAGGAAAGGCCTGTCCATACCGCGTTAGAAACTGGACTGCTTCCAGTAGATGTTTCGGTCGGTAGTTGTGGACCCCACGTATCTTGATAAGGCTTCGGATCAACTGCTCAGGCAAAAGTGAGATTGTCGGTACTGGAAAAACAGCACCCACCAAGACCAAGTGCCCACCCATTCGAAGCGACTCCAAGGCTGGCACCATCATCACCTGAGCCCCGGAAAGCTCTAATACCGCATCGTACCCATAGCGTTTATTTAGTTTTGAGTTTGCTAACCAAGCCTCGGGCCCGAATGCCTGTGTTGCACCGAATCGCAGTCCCATGTCGCACTTCGAAAGAACCGGATCCACGACAGTTACTTCCTTCCAGCCCCTTTGCCTAGCCACCGCACACGCGGTCAGGCCAAGCATTCCCGCACCGAGGATTGCAATGTGGCTGTCGATGGCAGACGGGTCCGGCAGGTCGCTCATCGCGGCCATCACCGTTGCAGTCGCACAACTCGCCGGTGTGATCAATTCTAACGAAACGCAGTTGGGAACGGGTGCAACCGGCTGAGCGATAGGGTTCGTCATGCGGCGAGTTGGAATGAGTCGAGGAAGTTGGTGCGTTTATCGCCGTATAACGACAAGACAC
>JAYTVM010000265.1:0-1644 GCA_043743995.1 Pirellula sp.
TTACTGCGAATTTGTCAAGCAATATCAGCCGCAGGGCGCTAGCCCACGGTTTACGGCAAAGAACCGGACGCTAGCGCGTTCCGGCTAATTAAATCAACAGCCCGTTTGCCCGCCTCCGGCGGGCAAAGCCGAAGGGAACGGGGCGATTCGCGAGTGACGCCGTTAGTACGCCAAAACAAGGTTGGTGGGGGACAAGCCCCCGACCAACCTGAAAGACCAGATCGCACAACGGAACAAAACTCGCATCAACGCATCTTTCGTAAGCTGCTATTTGTCGCACAGCCCAGTTGCAGCGTAGCCTAAAACCGAAGTTTCGGCAGCATAAACCGGCGGGATTTTTTGACATTCGCTTGCCGCTCGCCTTAAGATCCAGACCCCCACGTATAAAAAGGTCTCGTACCGGCAGCCTGACAATTTGGCGGGATCTCCACAAATCCGTCGGACTGAATGAGGGATGCAATATCGCCGGAACCTTGACTTGAAACCAGCGATAGTCGGCCATCGTCCCGCAGACTAACGAGACGAAACCAAGTCAGGTCGCTAGTACCGGCGTTGTCGGTCTCAAGTAACATTAGCGGTACAGACATGGGGCCCGAGAAGCCAGCAACATGCCGAATCATTTCCATCGCGTATCGACGGAAAGTGACAGCGACGCTTAACGGATTTCCAGGCAAGCCCAATATGAGTTGTCCCGATGGTCCATAAGCGCCAAGCAGAGGTCGTCCAGGACGAATCGGAATTCGATGGAAAACAACCTGACCGCCCGCTGAACGGATGGCGTCTGGAACATAGTCCGTATCTCCCATCGATACGCCGCCGGTGAGCAAAATCACATCGCAATGGTCTAGCTTTTCGCGAATCGCCTGTTCGGTTAGTTCTCGTTGGTCTGAAATCGAGGTTCGTTCTGTTTGGACCCATTCGTGAATTGCGAGGCTGGACTCGAGAAATGGGCCATTGGAATCGCGGATTTGCCAAGGTTCGATTGGTTGCCCGAACTCGATCAATTCATCCCCCGTGTTGATAATTCCGATTCGAACTTTCTTGAATACCTCGACAACGGTGGCTGACAAAAATGTAATTGCACCTGCGAATGGACATGCGGACAGGAGTGAACCGGCTTGAATAATGGTCGTCCCAGCCCGAACATTTTCGCCTTGTCGCCGAATGTTTTGTCCCAATAAGATCGATTGCGGAAGTGCTAGAATTCTTACTTGGGAGGTAGATTCCAGGCAGTCTTCGCGTCGAACGATACATTCGGCTTGAGGCGGAACAGGACCGCCTGTAAAGACTCGAATAGCGGATTTTGGAGCGAGCTGGAGAGGAGCAGAGCCAGCAGTAGCCGTGCCGGTTACCGGTAGCTCGCTTGCGGTGATATCGGAGAAACGAACGGCGTATCCGTCCATCGCAGAGACATCGGTCGATGGGCTGTCTCGAAACGCCCTTATTTCTTGAGCGATAACTCGGCCATGACTTTTGGTTGCGGCAATAGACTCGGTTCCCAATACCCGTAAACGACTTTTGAGCCGATCTATGTTGGCCGAGATCGGGTCTACCTGTGGGAGCGAGTTGGGTTCGTTGGGCATAGAGTATTAATCGTAGCTACGGGCTGCTATTGGTCTGGGACAGCTAAAGATTAGGGTAGTG
>JAYTVM010000266.1:0-19662 GCA_043743995.1 Pirellula sp.
AAGTCTTCGCCTATCAGTTTTGTAGGCGTGTTGATTCAGGCTATCGTCCGCGCGGCCAAGACACACTAATTCCGCAGGACGAATTCGAGTCTCGCTTCCGACGTTCGATTGATAACGTGCCGTGCGAACTTCCGACTCGATATGTTTCGGTTCCTCTGACGTTCGATCGGGTTGTCGCTCAGGAACGATCGACGCGACTTTTAAGGGTAGGCGATCCATTTGTCGACGCATTTGAGCAGTACGCACGATGGGATGACCGTGGCGTATGCTTCGCATTCTGGCGACATTGCCCCGCATACAAGCCGACAGACGATCCAGATATCTTCTTTCGTTTCGACTATGTATTGTCGCCAAATCCGAAACCGTTGCTTGAACTGTGCGATGGTACTGCGGGAGCGAATATCAGTTCGTTGCTCCGCCGCAGTCGAGCCATAATGGAACCTCGCTTCACGACAGTTTGGCTTGACTCGAATCTCGATCGGGTTCTGCCTAACGACGCACGCTTTGGTCCACTGCTGAAGACTCCCTTCGGAAAATCGGCGCACCCTTGGGGTCGGGACTTCAATTTAAATAGTGATCGTTGGAATTCGGCGGCCACACTCTACGACATGTCGTTGTGGCGAGATCTGTGTTTTGCAGCACGGCGAAAGTCAGAAGTGATCCTCAGGGAACATTCAAAGTTGCCCGAACTATCAGCGGATTGCATTCGGCGTGCGAAGGAACTTGCTCAACGAGTAGAGCAACAGTACCAATCACGATTAACAATGGCGAAAGGACAAATTCGTGATTCGCTTCAAAGTGAACTCGATTTTGAAACTGCGTTTTTAGCTGCACAGATTGAATCGTTCGCTGAACCGGAACTGCGAGCAGATTCTGTTGGTGCGGTTTTCCTATCGTGTAGGAGTCCGTTCACGGAGCGGAATGAAAGTCGCGGACGGAGGGATGACGATTGAGCGACTTTGATCGACTTCAGGAAGCACTGCGTTTTCTGCCCGACACGAATCGTTTGACCCAGCGGTTTAGTGATCGTAGTTGTGAGCAGCTTCGTCGAGCCATTGTCTCACTGAACGATAGCCCGTCAGCCGTTGGTTCAGGTGATTTAGCTGGGCTTGCACGGCATGCGATGTATCGTGCGGCACTCACAACAGCCGACATAGAATATGTTTGGACTGTTCCGAAATCTGATCCGTGGCCCTCAAAGGAACTTTGGAACGAATCACACATTGACGTGATTGCAGATGACCAACAGTCGTTTCGATTGAGAACCCGTAAGGCATGGTCGCCAAGCTGGCTTGAGAATAGTCTGGATTTCAATCCGTTCGAAGCGGCGTTTCGAGAGACTCCCCGTCGGGTCGGTTGGCCTTCCTGCCCACACTTGCCGCTCGATACGGCGCTTCAATACGGATTGCAATTGCCGTTCACGGGATACCAAGGACCGGGGCAACGATTGGCCGTTCGATCAGCTTTCTTTCTGCGGCCCGGCGGTACACTTGTCGTAAATCTTCCGACGGGCACTGGGAAGAGTCTTGTTGCTTGGGCACCTGCATTGCTCTCTGAACAGAATGCGTTGACGGTGATGATCACGCCTACAATCGCCTTAGCGATCGACCAGGAAAGGCAGTTGCACGAACAGTACCCAAACGCTCCCGGCGGAATGCCAAGGGAAGTGGCGTGGCATAGCGGTCTTGGGGAAGATACTCGCAAGATCATCCGGGGGCGATTGAAGAATGGCAGCCAACGCGTATTGATAACATCGCCAGAGAGTTTCGTGGGATCGCTCAGTCGTGTGCTCTATGAGACCGCGGAAAAGGGCCTTCTGAAATATTTCGTAGTCGATGAAGCTCACTTGGTCGCCCAGTGGGGAAATGACTTTCGCCCTGAGTTCCAAGCGATGAGCGGCATGCGTCGTGACTTGTTGCGGCAATGTCCTGCGGGCAGAGAATTTCGAACGCTGCTTTTGTCCGCAACATTAACTCAAGAAAGCTTTGATGTCCTCGAAACGCTCTTTTCAGACGGTTCCTTCGACTCTGTGAATGCAGTTTCTCTGAGGCCGGAACCGGAGTACTGGATATCTGGATCTCAGTTTAAGCCTCAACGCGATCAAAAGGTCACCGAACTGTTGCGTTTAGTGCCGCGACCGTTCTTGCTCTACGTTACGACGCAGCGGGACGCGGATGACTGGCACCGTCGCGTGAAGCAACTCGGCATCAAGCGAACTGGTTGCGTTCATGGGGGCACACAAAACGACGAGCGGGAGCGAGTAATCGGTCGCTGGCGTGCTGGCGAAATTGATTGCGTTGTTGCAACATCAGCTTTTGGTCTTGGAATGGACAAGAGTGATATCCGTGTAGTAATTCATGCGTGCATCCCAGAGTCGATTGATCGCTACTATCAAGAGGTTGGCCGTTCCGGACGCGATGGCAACGCATCGGTGTCTTTCCTCTTGCCTTGCACCGAAGCAGATACATCAACGGCGAAGTCCATTAGTAGTGAGCGGATCATTTCACTAGAGAAAGGATTCGAGCGATGGTCCGACTTGATCAAATCAGAAAGTGCCGTCCGCACTAACGGAATTTGGAAGGTCGATCTCAACACGCGGACCAAGCGTATCCAGCAGGATAGCGACGCGAACGTTGCATGGAATCTCAGAACCCTAGTGTTGCTTAATCGTGCAGGTATCATCCGACTTGAGTCATCACGTCCCCCAGAAATTCAGCGAGCCGACGAAGAGTCGGACGTATCTTTTGAAAAACGACGCGAATTGGCAATGGAAGAGTTTTTCGCAACTTCCCATTTCACCATTCGCGAGTCTGGCGGTCATCTTGACCCGGAGGTTTGGGAGACGGAAGTCAAACCTGAGCGTGACCGAATGTTTGCGACCAGCAATCAGGCGTACGGTCGGATGGAACGATTGCTGCGAGGCAATGTGGAAATCGGAACACTGTTGCAGGAAACCTACTCAATCAAGACGGCCAATGGCGGAGCATCGCCCGAGCATCTTTGTGCGGGTTGCCCTGCGTGCCGATCCAATCCGTCAAGCGATAGCCAACGCTTTCGTCATCCCGAACCGGATCGAGTGACCTGTATCGCTCATGCAGACATTGAGGCCCTTCGAAGTATCTTTAAAACGAGTGCAGAAGTCGTTTACGTCCGATTCGATAGTACACTTAGTCCTCGTGAACGAGTCAAACGCGGACTTTGGTTTGTGCAACGTTTGGCGAGTAAAGGTGTCGCTGAGTTTGCGATTCCCGCCGATTGGAAAGAGAAGCGTGAATGGAAGACAATTCACGGTTTATCTATCTTTGGATTTGTGGTCTGCGGCGAGTTGCACAATTACGACCCAATTGGCAACGATCTCCGGCTTCCAAGAGCAACGTTCCTGCTGGACGAAACTTTGCCTGTGATTCCACAATCTCTAAGCATCGTGAATCGACCATTCCATATCATTTTCGCACCCGAAGATTCAATCGAATCAGGCTCAGGTCGTCGTTTCTTCGATCTTCATCCGCACACTCGCGATTACGACTTAGTTCGGAGGCTTGGAGAGTAATGAGCATCCTGAATCGACCAAGTGACGGATTGGTTAGCGTTCTTGTTGCACTTGTGCGTACAAGCATCGCCGTCGGCACTGTTTCGAGAGAAAAGTTATTGGACATTTCCAGCCCAACTTCACTCAACGACGGTCAGAATGATCAAGACATGGCGAGAAAGACACTCAATCGCTGGATTGAATTGGGACTGTTCGTCGAGACTGATAAGGGTGACTTGCGACTTGTAGACGAATGCCGTTCGCAGATAAAAAAGGCAGGCGCAACGCCTGCATCGATTGCTAACGTCGCGCGACAGATCGTGTTTGCCCCTGAAAACAACCAAAATTTCTGGAGTGACACCGAAAATAAATCAGCTGACTTCACTCGCGCTTCAGCATGGATGTTGGCTCAAGACGTCCATTCCTTCATGCCCACATCGCATTCGGTTGTCGAACCTCTGTGCAATGACCAAGCATCGTCCGCCGACGTTATTCTGCTGCAAAACGATACTCGCTGGGCTGGATATATGTCGTGGGCGACGTTCCTTGGATTGGGACATTCAGATACCGGCAAAGCGTCTGGCGGATTCATCACGGATGTGACTTCGGTTGTTCGATTCCATTTACATGATGTGTTGCCTAAACGCGGAGAGGTCGCGATTGACGATTTCATCGGAAGTTTGGCTTCGTCGATTCCCGTTTTGGACAGGGGCAGTTATCGGACCGAGGTTGAATCAAAATTGAAGCCTGAAAAGTGGAAAAGACCCAAGGAGGGAGAGATTTCGACATCTCTGTCGCGTGCACTGTTGCGACTTCGCGAGTCAGGCGACCTTCGTTTCGAATCGCGATCGGACGCTGGTGGACAGATGAAACTCATCGGTCGCGAAGGTCGCGTGGTTGAGTCCGTAACGCACGTGCGACGAGGAGAAGCGAAATGAATCTATTGAAGTTCTGGCCCACCGAAGCGGATTGCCTGGCCTGCATCAAACCGGAAGCTGAGAATCCTTCCGACGCGGTGTTCTTAGCGGTCCATCAAGAAATGCGACTGCTACGCAAGAGCTTTAGCTCGGATTCGAGTGTGCCGGAGAAAAAGAGTCAGCGACAGTTCCTTATCGACTTCCTTAAGGAAGACCCAAGTGGACGCGTCATCGTTCCGATTTTAGGCGAGTCCGGTATCGGCAAATCGCATCTGGTTCGCTGGCTAGACGTTCAGTTGCGCCAGCGAGATGACACTGAGAAGCGTCACATTATTCGAATCCCTAAGAATTCGAGCCTTAAGTCGGTTCTTGGTCGGATTCTTAGTGGATTGGAAGGCCCGCAATACAAGAAAATTCGCAGTCAGCTTCGGTCCGCTCGCGAGCAGATGGACGATATCAGCGCGAAGTTGCGTGTCCGCGCAGAACTGCTTTCGGCAATTCAACGGAATTACGAAGCAGCTTCGGCTAGACAGGCCAAAGCAAAGGAATCCGGGGACAAGCTTGGCCATACTGATACGCTGTGGCTCAAGCATGGTGATCCTCGGAAACTGCCAGCACTATTCGATGATCCAGCGACGCAGAAACTATTTCTCGTTGGTACTAAAGAGCGTCCAGGTATTATCTCGGAACTTGCCAAACACGTCACTAAGGATACAACCGAATCAGACGCCCCACGTCGGCAATTCGCAACGGCGGACTTTGAGATTCCGAAGGATTTGGAAAAGGACATATCTGAGGCCGGGGTTATTGCTGCAAGCTATTTGCGAAATCATTTACTCAAGACTACGAGTTCAAAGTCACTTGACGAAGTTGTTGACCTATTGAACAGCATTGTGGACGATGCGATCGCTCCGCTGGCGACACCGCAGGATACTTCTTTGGCAGAGTTGTTCTATGAAGTTCGCCGGCAATTGCTCTCCGATGGTCGCGAACTCGTTTTGTTGGTTGAGGACTTCGCGGTTCTCGCCGGTGTCCAGAAAGCTTTACTCGATGCCATTATTAGGGAAGGCGAAGTCGGCGGCAAGCGCGAAGCCTGTATGATTCGAACCGCACTTGCTGTAACCGATGGTTACTTTGGCAATCTAGAGACAGTCAAGACGCGAGCCGTCCACGGATGGTGGATTGAAAGCGGTGAAAACGACGCGGAATCCGATATCGAGAACCAAATCGGTGATTTCGTCGCCACATATGTCAACGCAGCCCGAATGGGCACTGTGCAGCTTGAAGCGTTCTACGGCAAATCTTCGAACGCAGGAAAAAGAGCACCAAACGCCGTTGATATTATCGGTATTGAAGAGGATGAATCATCGCTCTTAGACGGATTCGGAAAGTCGGCGAACGGCTACTCGATGTTTCCATTCAACCAAGCGGCGATTCGAACGATCGCCTATTGGAAACTGCGCCGCAATGATCGTCTACGATTTCATCCTCGCAGTATCATCAGCGAGGTCATTCTGCCTGTATTGAAGGAATATCGAAGTGATTACGAGCGAAGTCATTTTCCGCCCGAACAGTTTATCGGCTACCCGAGAAATCTAATTGATGCGGACCTCAATTCCGAGGTTGGGAAACGTGTCGGCGATTCTGAAAAGCGATTGCAATACCTCTACGTTCTTGAGTTTTGGGGTGATCGCCCCAAGAAGATCGCAGACGCCAAAGTGCCTTCGGCAATTTTTCGAGCATTCGGACTTGAGGCTTTGGAAGGACAAGCGGCGAATGTCAAACCTGTCGAATTGAAGCCAATCACTGCGAATGGCGTCAGTACGCAACCTGCGGGCTTTCCAGGGCAGAGAGAAGATAATAATTCGGACAAAGTGAACACCGAAGCGGATCGGGAACCACAACCCGTAAAAGAATTCCTAGACCGCATCAATGCTTGGAGGGCTGGCGGAACGCTCGGTCAAAACGACGCTAATCGCGTTCGGCAGTGGATCAATACGCACGTTCTCAACTCCATTAATTGGGAAGCTGAACTACTGCGTACCGTTACGCCGGCAGCGGACACCTACTTTCGACGCGTTTACTTGCCCAACGCGAAAGGGAATCCCCCCGACCTAGAAAAAGCATTTCTTGTTGTCGCTACAGACGAGGCATTTACTGATGCAGAAGTTGCAAATCGTATTTTCAAAGCGATCCGAGCGATGGTTCGGTATGAGCACTTCAATGCATGGGACTACGACGGGTCAGACAATGACTTCAATGAACTAACGAATTTCGTTGATCCATTTCTTGCAACAGCGGCTAGTTGGGTTCGAGATCGGTACAAGAATTTGGATGGGAATCCGATACCCGCTTTAACACAAGCATTGCTGTGGCAAGCTCGTATTTTGAATATTGAGTCGGCGCATCGCAATGACGATTCGAGCCAAATGAATGCGGTCTTCGCCACTTCTCCTGCCGCAATAGCAAAAGACGATGACGCAGGTTGGAATTCTTTCGTCGCCCAATTATTAGCCAGGCGGGAATTGCTAGTTTCCGAATTGTTAGAGCGAGTGGGGGCTTATCAGGGTAAAGGAAAAACGCCACACGCGACTGATGTATACCAATTACTCGAAACGGTACAAGTTTTCCGAAAGACGTGCGTCGTAAGTGAGGAGTTCCCGAAACCAACAGCAAGTGCCACAGATGAACTCAAGCAAATCCATGAACACGTAACCCAACTTTCGCGCTTTGGCATCTCCAAGATTGATGAACGTCGAAAGAGAATTACTGAGCAATCGAAACAGATTGTCGCCGAATTGGGAGTTGAATATGACAAGAAAGAATTGATTCGTGATCTAGCCGAGGTCTGCGACCTATCGGAAAAACATGGACTCGGCGGTAATGTGTCTGTCGTACAGGTTCGCAAACTCGCAGAAGATTTTAGGACAGCAAAAGCAAAGGAAGTCGGCGAGCAAGTTGCCGCGATCACCAACGGCGAAGACCTAGGCACGCAGATGTCGGCAATCGCGAAACTGGATATCGATACGCTTACCTTCATGAAAACTTTTGCAGAAACCTGTGCTCAGTTCTTGAAAGAAAAATCAAGCAAGGCAACCGGGCAGATCATGACATTTACAGATGATGTTGTTGAGTCATCCAAAGCCGATATTGACGAAATTCTGGCGGAACTTGAGATTTCAGCGATGCCCTATGTGGAGTCACAATCATGATAGCGGAAGATTGTAAGGCACTACGACTACAGCTAGAGCAGGTATCAAAGGCCAAATTGAACGAGCAGACTGTTCAGCAGTTAAGTGAGAGACGGAAGGATCTGCTTGAATTGAAAGATAAGGTGGTTGCTGCTGTGGTTTCGTTGCAAGCGCTGGCACAGCGAACGACCATCATTGGTAAATTGGATGCGACCAAGGCTGTTGATCGTGTCCAGAAACTTCGAGAAGCCCTAAAGAGCGACCCCCAGTCCATCACGAAAGGGCGGGATCTAACATACATGAGGAGCGCGTTTGAGAAATTCACAGATGAGGCAGCCAAAGCAACTGAGTTGACTTGGGACCAATACCTTCCTCGCGCGCGCCCAAACGTTGACGCTAATCAAGTTGCACAGGCTGAACAACAGGAAGCTTTTAAGACAAAAGCGGTTCAGATAAAAACACGTGTTAAATATGCGGAGCAATCAAGTAAACGCCCACCTTTGACAGAAGTTGCTTTTGTCGAGTTAGAAGCAATCTGGCAAGATATTCGAGGACTCCTTGAAGCACTGCCAGCAGTAACTAATGATCCTAAAATTCGCGACTTTCTTAAAGCTGCGAACTCATCAAAAGGGGCTTCGCTTGACATGCTCACCGATGAAGTAATTGCGTGGCTCAAGGAAAATCAAACGCACGATAAGTATCGAATCGTCAATTTGTAAGAATGGATTTTGTATGAAGGTTGACGATCACCGTCTCGAATTTTTGAATTTTCTCGAACGCACCGAGTCAAAGTTATTGGCTTGGGGACTGGTAGATGGTTCGTTTAGTTCTGATGAGATTGCTGAACTTTGCGAGCAATATCTCGAAGAGAGCAATCTCTGGAGCATATACGAAGACGAGGGCGTATTCCAAACGGCAATGGAGGAGTCCGGTCTGCTGTTTGAGGCTAACGATGGATTAAATTCGCGTTATCGAACTCGAATGGGCGAAACGATTCGTCTACTCTCGCGTTTGCGACAGCTTTTCCCCAAGCATTTACAAGCTGGAAATCGACGGTGGCAGATTGCGAAGCCACTGGTGGGCGATTTTAGATTCATGCTTCGTGCGAGGTCGGTTCCAGAACGAGAACTGAGTTTAAACGACATTCTTTCTCGAATCGAGGCGACGGTAACTCTCAGTTTGCTCCAGAAAGACGCTCTTCATGCCATTCTCTCGTTGGCTAACGGCGAGTCTATGCGTTTGGCTGTTTTCCAATCCAGAGCGACTGAGAACATACTACGGCAACTGCAAATTGGACGACGTTCTGGAACGATTGTTTGCGCTGGAACGGGGAGCGGAAAGACGCTATCTTTTTACCTTCCCGCCTTTCTGGCGATTGTGGAATCGATCGACTCGAACGATTGGACAAGGTGCCTTGCGATCTATCCGCGAAACGAGCTGCTCAAAGATCAACTCGCAGAAGCCTATGTGCAGGCTCGGAAGCTAGATTCACTTCTAAAAGCGAAAGGGAAACGCAAACTCACAATCGCGACTCTCTTTGGAGCAACACCGGAGAGTGAACGAGACTTCGGTTTTGAGCAGCCGCCGAGAGGTTGGACAACAACGACTGGCGGACATGTTTGTCCGTTTCTCTCTTGTCCGAACGAAGACTGCGAAGGAGAAATGATTTGGCATACAGCGGACCGCGAACGAAAACTGCAACAACTTTGCTGCCGACGCTGCGATTGTCGGATTGAGCATGATGAACTGATACTAACCCGCGAACGCCTCAAATCGACGCCTGCGGATATCCTGTTCACGACAACCGAGATGCTCAATCAACGCATGGGCGACTCGGAAATCTCGCATGTATTCGGTATCGGAACACCCAAGAACAAAAAGCCCATGATGGTGCTGCTGGATGAAGTTCATACCTACTCGGGCGTTCCAGGGGCGCAAACGGCGATGCTTATTCGCCGATGGAAACACCTCGCGTCCGTTTCGCCACACTTTGTTGGACTATCGGCGACCTTGGCCGACGCTCGGCCATTCTTCGCCTCACTCATTGGTGAGCAAGACTCCCGAGTCGAAGAGATCTCTCCTCACTCGTCAGAGTTGAAACGAGTGGGAATGGAGTATTTGATCGCGTTGCGTGGCGATCCAGCTAGCCAAAGCTCTTTGTTGTCGACATCCATTCAAACGGCGATGCTGATGCGGCGAACGCTTGATGCGACGAACAATAACACCGCGATTGACTCGCGAGTTTATGGTTCGAAGGAATTCATATTCACGGATGACCTCGATGTTACGAACCGTATGTTCTATAACTTACGAGATGCCGAGGGGCAAAACAGTTGGGGCAATCCTGATTTGAATAAACACCCTGGCGGATCACTCGCGAACTTACGAAATTTCCGACTGCCAGAAGAGCGCCTTCGAAACCGCTTCGGCCAGTCTTGGGCTATGTGCGAATGGCTGGGGCATCGCTTGCAAGGCACGCCTGTCGTCGTTGATCGAACAAGTTCGCAAGACTCCGGAGTTGCAACGAATGCCGATATCATCGTAGCGACTGCATCACTCGAAGTCGGTTTCAATGATCCCGAAGTCAACGTGGTTTTGCAGCACAAAGCTCCTCGCGATCCGGCACAATTTTTACAGCGTAAAGGACGTGCTGGACGACGCATCGAAATGCGACCGTGGACAATTGTGACGCTATCAGATTACGGGCGAGATCGACTCGCTTGGGAAAGCTTCGATCTGCTCTTCGATCCAGAACTTCCACCGCGTGAATTGCCTGTTCGAAATCGCTATGTCCTTCGCATTCAAGTTGTGTTTGCGTTCTTTGACTGGATCGCGACGCAGTTGCGGTCGCAGGCAGGTCTACCAAGGGGAAGCGTCTATAGAGACTTTTCTGGCCCACCAGAGAAGATATTCAGTAATCAGACGAAGATAAGCAACATGCGAACTCGTCAAAACGCTGCGGCAAAGATTATTGAAGGACTTTTGCTTCGCGATGAACAATATCACGAACTTGTCGGCTTTCTTACGAAAGCACTTCAGCAATCGGAAGATGTGATCGAAGCCCTGTTGTGGCATCCTCCACGAGCGTTGATGAACGCTGCGTTACCGACGCTTCTTCGCAGACTTCAATCGAACTGGCGACGAGTTGGCAGCGATCCGCAGACCTTCGACAACTTCGTCAGCAACAATCCGTTACCCGAATTCGTTCCCGGCAATCTATTCGGAGACCTTAATCTTCCCGAGGTCACGCTGCGATCACCAGCGCAGCAAACTAACACAGAAGAACGACTTGACGTTCTACCGATTTTACAAGCGATGCGAGAGTTTTCCCCTGGCCGTGTATCACGCCGATTCGGAGTGATGAACGCCTACGCTCGCCACTGGGTTCAACCCGGAGATCTTACGATGAGTGGTGATCAAACGCTTGAACTTCGGAACACTGTGAGTCGCTACGACGAACTTGGCCTATTCGAACGCTACGACGATCACGGAGAAGTTTTACCGATTCGCTGTGTGCGCCCGCGTGAACTTCAGTTGGTTGTGCCACCGACTCGAGTCATGGACAGTACGAATGCGTCGCTTACTTGGAATACGCAAATCAATCCGCAAGTAGTTGGCACCTCGGTGGACCTCCCAACTCCGTCCCGTTGGGATGGCTTGGTACAGGGAATCGAATTTTTCGCGCACAACCTGAATAACCCACTCGAAGTTCGCAGGTTTGCGACCCAATCCAAGGCAACAATCAACTTTGACAACGGTCAATCGACAGAGACCACGCTTAACTTCATAGAGGATAAACCAGAGGAAGTTACTGGCGAAGTTGCAGCGCAACCTTGTCCCATAGGGATCGGTTTTGCGATCGATGTGGACGGCCTGGTCGTTCACTTCAGAACCCCGAGCAATCTTGCTGAGCGTTTGACAGCCAACCCCGCCATGCTTCGTTGTTTGAGAGTGTCAAAGTTCCGAGACGCACTGGCAGATGATCCGACTCTGGAAGGCGTTGCGAATGTCTTTCAACGACGTTGGCTCTCGCAAGTCTACCTTTCTGCATTGGCAACTCTCGCCATTGAACGTAATTCGACGATCGAACAGATGTGGCTGGACTCGGATGCGAATCGAGGCATTCTTGACTTTCACGGAGTGCTCGGCGTCATCTTTCAAAGCATTACAGTTTCTTCACAACAAGATGACCACAATCCAGATGCTGAGGTATTAGATGATGTGCAGCAACAACTGCAGGTTGATCTCGCCCATTTGCTCGATGAGCCGATGGTTCAGACTGCACTTCACCGCCACGCGCCAACACTCTGGGAATTGCCCAATGCGACGTGGAACCTTTGGCTGACTCGGAAATTCAAGACGACGCTCGGTGCTGCAGTGCTCGACGGTGTACAGCAGGTTTGCAGCGATCTTGATGCGGGCGACTTGCTACTAGACGTAGACGCGGGGCCGAGACCATCGTACGCGGTTCCGAAGCCATCAGATTTAGAAGAAGTTTGGATTACAGAGAGAACTGTTGGGGGCGGCGGTATCATTGAAGCTTTCTTGATTCGCTATGGCGAGGACCCTAGGCGCTTCTTTGATCTGGTAGAAAACTCGCTGCGGCCGTCGGACTACGAAATCGTCGATCAGCAACTCACATTGCTGCTTGACTGGATTGTCTCACCTGCTGAAGCCGAAATACGCAATCGAATTACCGACTATCGCAACGCCGCGACCCAGAGTCATCAAGCTCACGCTGATGCGTTTGACGCTCTCCGTAAATCCCTTTCGAAGCGAGGGCTATTCACCTGCCACGGCGTGGTCGCAGCCATCGCCAACCGAATTCTGCGTCCCGGAAGTACCGAAGCCACTGATGAATTGCTTCACCGGATGATCGCGCGCTGGCGAACACTGGAAGATCAGCTACAGATCGAAATTGATCCGCGTATCCTTGCTTATTTGGAATCGGCCAACGATGCGATTGACGATGTGATTCGAGATCCCGACGACAATGCGATTGGGACGAACCGACGGCAATGGCGATTTAACACGCTATTCAGCTTGTTATGGCCGCGCGGCGGTGTTTCGAGAAGCGCCCGCCTTGCCGCCTACAACCCGTTTAGTGCACTGCCAGAAACTGAGCATGATCTCGTTCGGCTTTTCCTAAGCGGCGAACCTCAACGAGTTTCGGTGGACGAAGCAGGTTGGCGAAAAACTGCCAGTGAGTACTTGATTCAAGATAGCGAAGTCATCCTAGTCGCGAGGCCGGAACAGTTGCCAGCACTCCGAGAAGTATTGATGGACATCATGACCACGCCAATAGATTCGGGCTTCCTCTTGTTGCATCCCAAAGTGAATCGGGTCGATCGCTTTTCGGCGTCCATCGAAATCAGCTTGACCCTGCCGGAGGGAATGCAATGACGGAACATTCGTCTGAGCAAAGAAATACGTTTACGACCCAAGCAACGAGTCGAGCGGAAATCCGCGAAATGCTCGAAGGCATTTTCGTTGCCGAATTACTCGTTCCTAGCGATTCCCTCTGGCTGGTTTCGCCCTGGATTACTGATATCGATATCCTTGACAATCGCGCTGGCCAGTTCTCTTCTCTCGTGCCTACGTGGGGATTGAGACGCATTCGATTGAGCGAAATCTTTGCACACATCATGGAGCGGTCAAACGTTTACATTGTCGCTCGTCCCGACGCACACAATGACTCGTTCCTACAAAAGATGCGTGACCTCAGTAGGGCTTCTGATTCGCCAAGCAATTTGAGGGTTGTCATTCGTGACATGCTGCACCTCAAGGGCTTGCTGGGGCAGGATTACTATCTCAAGGGTTCTATGAATCTGACATACAACGGAGTCGAAGTGAATCACGAAGGGGTCTCGCTTGACCGCTCATCCATCGCAATTGCCGAAGCAAGAATTCACTTCCAAGAGAATTATGGAGGGATTCAATGACGCAATCCGATACACAGCAATTCTTGGAATGCTTCTTTGGTGAGGGGAATGCAATTCAGTGGTCGCAGTACGCCGCAAGTTTACCAACGGATGCCATACGCGTCTCGCTGGAACCGTGGATCGTTCGATTTCAACAGCAACAAAGTCCTTACTGTTTGCCGCGAGTTGACTCCACCTCGCAGCAGACATCGTGGTACGTGCTGTGTACGGATTCGCGACAAACTCGCTCAGTGCGCGAGTCCCTTCAATCGTTCATCGGCCCAACTTACGCCAACTTCAACGGCGAATTAGCGATGCTGTCGCCGAGTGACCCCATCGAGCAACTTTGTCAGCAGTCATTCGGACAACTCGTTTTTCGGCTCCCCGTTTTGGAAAGCAAAGATCGGTCTAAGGTCAATTCACTACTGAACACTATGATTGAGTTCCGCGATCGGGATTCCTCGCGATCGCTTGCGGCAGTAAAGCCGATTGGTCGACTTCTGCGCGACCTCGAAATGGCGATTATCGCAGGAAATGAAGACTCCGCTTGTCAGATTTACACCGAAATCCGGAGTCGTGGGCGACTAAGCGCAACGAATCTTGCGTTTTTGCAAGTCCATATCTTCGCTGCGTTCAATCACTGGGCTGAGATTCTACTCATGCCCAATTTGAGCGACCTGTTGCAAGTTCGCCGACCAAAACGAATTTCAGAGCAACTCGCTGCAGCGGCGTATTGTCAAATCTTACTCAAGCACGAAGTGACAAACGAACCGTCTGCAGCGATCATCGCATTTCGCAATCAATGCGGACGATACCAAGTTCTCGTCCGATCAACTGACGGATTTCAATCGGCAGCAGCGATCAAATTTGCGATGGTTGCTGCTGTCGCCGCTGATCCGCCCAATCGACCACTTGCAGAGCAACTACTTTCAGAAAAGGTGGCTGATTCGGATCGGCCTTGGTGTGAATCCTTGCTTTCACAATGGGAGGTTTCGCAACCGACCGATGTAGTTGCTGAAGCGGTCGGCACGTTCGATCTCGCGGAAACGCGATACTCCGAAGGTAACTTTGATGAAGCGTTCAGCCTTTACTTGTCGCAATTGCCAAGTCTTCGCTCCGTTTGCCGTGTGCTGGAGTTGGCGGTAGAGATCGACAGCACTAACGCCGCGTTGAATGCGATTGAGTTTCTCGAATCTGCCGATGACGACGTTCGCGGAAAAGTGCTTGGACGTAAAGTTTGTAATGGCCAGTTCGAAACACTTACCAGCCTCCTTGGTCAATCCGCGACGGGTGATCCGAAACCGATATCTTCGCTCGCAGAGTGGTTTCAATGTCTTGACGATGGTGCCATTACAGCCAATCTCATCCAAGTCTTAGACTACGGCATTGGCGACTGGTCAATAACACCGGATTTCAGAGCCAGCCAAATTGCAGAATTACTGCGACAATCGCGAACCGGGACTGCCGATGAAACAATTCGCAATTCGGTGCCGCTCTTCATACGCACTTTCCTTCCAGAGGGCGAAGCCAAACGCGACAACAAACCGATTTACAACGCGCTGATCGAACTGTTGATCTACAACGAATCCAATGGCAGCGACGATCTTTCCGCCGTGGAGCAACTCGTCGAAGCCGTTCTGACCTCCGCGCCAAGTCACGATTCCAGCAACAACGATTTCACCTTTGCCGCCGACATTACCAAACACCTTTGGGAAACCGTCGCCTCTCCGCGTCATCTCGACTGGGCGCTCTCAATGTTGGATTTGTTGATTTACACGGGAACTCAGCAGCACGCCAACCTCGCACCAATTCTGGTCGCAATCAACGAATCCGTTCGTCCGTGGGCACGTCGCGTCACCGCCGATCAATGGTCGTTGTTCGGTCTTCTCGCGAGCGACCTTGGCCTATCTGAGCTGCTCGAAGGCCTCCGCCCCGAATCCGAACTTGATTCCCCAGCGGACGCCACGTCATACAGAGACGCACTGAAAGGCAAAAGTATTGCGGTATACTCGTTGACCGAGCGCATCGCCCGCCGCTTCGGCCAACTTGCCGAGCAAGCCTTTGAGGGGATCAAAATCCACTACATCCACGACAAAGCCCTCACCGACCGCATGAAAGGCCTAGCCCAAACTGCAGACATTTTCATCATCAACACTTGGGATGGGAAGCATGCGGCAACGAATGGAATAAAGGCAAATCGCCAGGCCGGCTTGAGGACACTTGAGCCACTTGGGAAGTCTGCTACGGCACTGATGCGATGTCTTTTCAATTCCATTTGCGAAGACGCCGCCGCGACATGAACAAGGAGAGAATCGTGAGCGACCATAACGACCAACGTATCGAAAATGAATTCCGAGACCTACTGCAGACTTATCACGATTCAGGTGTCGTATTTCAGAGTCCCGCCGGTCGAGCTTATTACTCGGTTCGTTCGGTTGAAACGACGAAGGCAGCAGTACGCCGACTCTCGAGTAACGAAGATGCCGATGTCAACTACACTTATTACCGAAAAAGACGAGAGTTATTCTCGGACCCAAATGTCCTCGTTCCACTAGACGATTTCGCGAGAACGGTCGCAGTTCATTCGACATGCGCACTCGGAGATATGTATGCCCTGTCAGAAGATCGAAGGCACATGGTTCTCATTGAAGATCCATCTGCTGCTCGCGCAAATTTTGTCGCGTCACTAAAAGATATTCCGGTTGCAAGTGAACCTCTATTTGGCCAACAACATCCAATTATGCCTGCAATCGTTGCGGTCGTTATTCAGGCCGTAAGAAATCTGGAAATCACAGACAATCGTATAGACCTTGCTTGGGTTATTCCAAAGTGTCTTGAATTTCTGGCGACTGTTGTCGAAGGCGCTATCCCGGAAGATGAAGTTGCCAACGGATTTTTCAAGTTGTCGAACCTTCCGTTCTGGTTGCTTGCGTACAACAATCCTGAGAGCTACTTCAAGCATGATCCGAAAAACATCGAGAAACTTAGTTCCCAAGTCAAATTTGCTACGCTAAAACAGGCTTTCTGGACGGCAATTAAGGACGATGAGAACAATGAAAGTCTCCTTGATGTTCTCGCAGCGAAATATTGGCCGACGCGACAACCATCTGGAACAATCGTTGTGAAGCCAAAGACACACGGGCATACAAACGAACTCTTCGTCAGTTTCGATGACTATTCGGAGATGCAATATTCGTTGAACCGCAAGAAAAACATCGTTCTTCAAGGAGCTCCCGGTGTCGGCAAAACATTTGTCGCTCGTCAATTAGCAATGGACTTGACGAATGGAAAAAAGAGTCAATTTACCATGATTCAGTTCCATCAATCTTATTCTTACGAAGATTTTGTTCAGGGATATCGCCCTATTTCAGGTGGTGGATTCGAGAGAAAGAACCGCGTGTTTTGGGAGTTCTGTGAGCGAGCAAAGCAGAATCAGGATGCAAACTATGTCTTCCTGATCGATGAAATAAACCGCGGCAACATGAGTAAAATCTTTGGTGAGTTACTCATGCTGATCGAGTCTGACAAACGAGCCCCAGAGTACGCGATTCCGTTAACTTACTCGGATGAATCCGATGAACCCTTCTATATCCCAAAAAATGTCTTTTTGATTGGGATGATGAATACGGCCGATCGGTCCTTATCGTTTGTCGACTTTGCGTTGCGACGACGGTTTGTCTTTTTCGAACTGCAACCTGCTTTTAGGTCCAGCAGCTTTCGTTTGCATCTCGAGTCCAGAGGTGTCGAGACTCAGACGCTCGAATTGATCATCGAGCGAATGCTGCAACTAAATGAGGTCCTAAGGCGAGAACTGGGAGATGGCTACTGCATAGGCCATAGCTTCTTTTGCCCGTCGCAAGACGAAGTGAGTTACGGACGGCAGTGGTATGACAGCATTGTAAAACTTGAGATTCTACCGTTGCTAAATGAGTACTTTTTGGAGGATCCAGTAAAGTCAAAAGAACTCGCTGGAAAGCTGCTTGAATGACAATTCCGATTCGCAACATCTATTATCTTCTAGCTTATGCCTGGGATATTCCACCTATTGGTAAACTCTCTTGGACCTCTCGTCTGGATGCGCAAAACGAAGTGCAGTTGCTCGCGCGTGTGCTAAATCGAGGAATCGAGGAATTGCTTAGAGTTGGTTTTGATCGGGAGTACATTGAGATCGCTGAAGACATCAAGGGAATCCGAGGCAAGGTTGTATTCGCTGAGACGATCAAGCGGCAACTGTTTGCAATCTGCCAAACGCATTGTAGGCTAGATCAACTAAGCGAGGACGTTTTGCAGAACCAGATATTGAAGGCAACGATTCAAACATTGCTTTCGCTGGATCCCGCCTACTTTGGACGAGGGGCTAACATTCGAAAAGAACTCGTCGCTCATTTGGCTACATTCAAAGGCGTCAGGAACATCCAAATTCAACCTCGGATGTTCGATAGCGTTCGAATCCATCGAAACAATCAACACTATCGGTTGCTAATGCACGTTTGCCGCTTCATTCATGAATCGAGGGTACTTGAAGATCGTTTTGGCGGGTTCCGATTCCGAGCGTTCGAAAGCGATAAGTTGCTGGAGAAAGTCTTCGAGAAGTTTGTTTTCAATTTTTACAAACGGGAGTCAAACTACGAAGTAAAGAGAGATCACTTCCGTTGGCAAGCAGTGTCGGGCGATTCTATGGCAATGTCATTCTTGCCAATGATGAAAACGGACGCTGTATTGCGTCGCGGATCTCACACAATTGTAATCGACACGAAATTTTATGCGGATATGTTCAGAGATTCTGGCTTCGGACAAGCGAAGTTGAACTCCTCGCATGTTTACCAAATGTTTAGTTACTTGCAAAATCTAGCCGTGATCGAGAAGAAGAAAATGTCTGGAATGTTGTTGTACCCCACTGTCAGGACTGACAAATTGTTGCAATACGAGTTGCATGGCCACAGGCTTACGGTCGCTACTGTCGACCTAGATCAAGATTGGGCAACAATCCACCAGCGACTATGTTCGCTCGTCGAGCAGGATGATCGGATCTTAGAAGGGCGCATGCAAAAGGTCGATCCTCACTGATCGGCCAAATACAGGGCCATCGTTCGCTTAATCCAATTAGTGTATTCCTCTACCGCCAATTGATTCGCTCTCACATAAATGTCCGCCAACAATTCAACCATAGACCCACTATACAGGAATCGTGATGCCAGACTTTAATGCACTTGTTTTCAGTCAGTACCAATCAAATTCCGCAACTGACGATTTGATTATGTTCGCCGCGCCTGCGAAAGAGATTGCGATGTGGGCAGGCATACCTCGGAAAGGCTGGCGCATACGCATGTTGTTTCAGCGTTGGATTACAGATTCTCGAAAATCTGAATTAACTGACTTTTGGGAACGTGCGTCATCTCCAGAAAGCGGGCAGAGGTTCATCATGGGGCCAACTGCCATCGTCGTTGCAATTCAAGGTAAACCAGTGATTGCGAACGGCAAGATCACGCTCTCCCACACGCGAATAGATAGTTCAGACAATACGATTGCGGAAAACCTGCGATTGCTCGCCGCATCGCTGTTACCGACAGTAGAGTCTAGGTTGAGTCAAGAACAGCGTGACAGTCTTACTGAATTCAAGGGCGATCCGCTTCAAGATTCATTGCCGGACATCGAACACGATTATGTTTATGAGTTTGCATTGCAGTTGACCCAATTGATCAGTAGCCCTGAGTGGTTTATTGAGAAAAATCAAATTAGAGACGAAGAGGCTTCCGAACTTGTGCAATCGCTGGAGGCAGTTTCGAGGCCCGCAGTCGTGGTCGATGGACAGCACCGTCTTTGGGGTGCTGCGAAGGCTTCAAAAGACATTTGGCTTCCGGTCGTAGCGCTACCAAACGCAAACTGGACTGAACAAATTTATCAGTTCATCGTGATTAATGACAAGGCAAAGCCGATCGAACAGTCGCTCCTAACTGACATTTTTGGAAGTTCGCTCACGCGAAGTGAGCAGGCAACTATCAGAAAATATCAATCGCAACTAAGAACCAGCCATTTTCGCAGGGTGGCAGGGGTGGTTGCGATTTTTTGATCGCAACTTGCGGGCCCTCGGACTAAAGTTGGAA
>JAYTVM010000267.1:0-19662 GCA_043743995.1 Pirellula sp.
TTGTCCCCTTTGGCCTTCAGCTTGCGAACAGCTTGGGTCACCGCATAGCAATGGTATTGCCAAATCCCATGAACGATGACTGCATCGAATTCGCAAAGATGTAGCTCGAGCCAAGGTCTCAATCGCGCATTCCAATTCCAAATGCCATAAGCAGTGCCCAAGGAATGAATCGAGAAACCGACTTGTTCAGTAGCATTCGTTTGTACGTCCCCAAGGCACACCACTTCGTTGGTGCATTGGAGCAACTTGAGAGCGGGGGCTGTATTACGAATCCCCTGCGCGGGACCACCGGGTCGAGGATCCATACTCGAGATAACTCGCAAAATTCTTAAGACGGACAAACTGATCTTTCTTGTTTCATGATTTACATCTGGCTTCCCATTACCAGCCGACGGCGCTACTAGCCGCGGGTTTCACTTTAGCAACTAGATTCCCCTCATGAGCCGAAGGCACTAGCCACATTGAACTCACTTTGTAAATTTTGAGCCTCAATGCGCTAGCATGAGGGCCGGATTCGCCAGTGATAAATGGACTTCCGGCCCGCACGCTAGCGCGTTGCGGCTTAATGTGAGTGCCATTGGGACTTGCCCGGCGGAAGCAACGTCCTCAAACGTTGCTTCCGCCCGAATAAATCGGACGGAGAGCGGTCCGCCATGCAAACATGAAATGAATATCGGGTATTCAGTGTAGCTGTCAGATATGGCCCCGCCGGTTGGAAACCGACGGTAGCCGTTAGGTCCATATTCCTCCGCTCGCTTTACATCCAATTCTCATCGGCGAAGATCGAATCAAGCGAACTTTCCGACCGCTTGGTTTTCGTTACCCAACCAGCCAAGTAGCTTTCCAGCGATTCATTTGACCCATCAATTTCACTTGAGTTGGACAAGCTTGGACCATACATAGGTTCGTCCAAAATTATAGATGAAACTGCAAGATCTACATGAGTCTCAGTTCTAGGCTCGTACTTTTGGATCGAGAACACCATCAATTCGGTCGACGGCATTTGAGCAAGTTCTTGGCTGTAACCAAGGTCCGCCATGGACACTTCGCCTTCACCAGCCCCAGCATTTCCACGATCGTTGATGTAATTGATGATCAAGAGTATGTCGAGCGGATCGATGGAACCGTTGCCGTTCGGATCCAAATACGGAGGTGTTGGAAGCGTTGACGGGAGCACTCTCGCGCCGTTGAAATTGATGTCGTTCACCAAAATCAATACGTCGATTGGCGAAATGCTTCCGTCCGCATTCACATCCAAATTGTTCGATGGATTTTGATGAATCGAACCACCTACGATTATCGTGACGGTTGCAAGGTTGCTTGAGAGGCCATCGTTGTCCTGTACCGAATACTGCAAGGTGGCTGTCCCGCCAAAACCGGCGGCCGGAGAGTATCGAATCGAACCATCCGCTTGAACCGCTGCCGATCCGACATCCGGACCACTCGCAATCGTGACCGAGCCTCGATTGAGCGTACCATCTGGATCACTGTCATTTCGAAGTACGTCTATTACGACTAGTGTACCAATGTTCGTTCTAGCAAAATCCGCAACTGCCAGCGGCGAAGTATTGACGGTGACGGTTACCAGCGCTTCGTTCGAAAGGGCACCAAGAGAGTCTCGAACACGATAGGTAAACGTATCGATTCCCCTAAATCCAGGGGCTGGTCGATACTCGATGCGTCCAGTCGGTTGAGCCGTGGCGGTGCCATGCGAAGCCAACTGGCCGATTTCGACGGTCCGCGGATCAATCGAATTGTCTACGTCCTTATCGTTGGCCAGCACGTTGAGTAGTTCGGTGATGCCGAACGGTACACTCAAGTTGTCATTGACCGCGACTGGAGTGTCGTTGGAACCTGAAACCGTTATCGTCACCGTCGCCAAATTGCTGGTGAGGCCAATGAAATCGCGAAGGGTATACGTAAAGGTGTCGAGTGCGGTCTCGCCGTCCACGAGCCGCTGCAATTGTGCCGCGTTGCGAGAGTCATAGGTAAACTGACCGTTGGGCAATACGCTGACGATTGCACCGAGTGTACTGGTCGTTTGAGACGAGCTTACGGTGATGGTGTCGTTTGGCAAATCGACGTCGCGATCATTGGAAATTACTCCCGGTGCATTGACGGTCACAACCGTATCCTCACCGGTCGTATAGCGATCGTTGACCGCCACCGGAGCATCGTTCTTCTGCTGCAATGTAATGGTAAATATCTTGGCCGCAGACTGATTCACGTTGGGTGGCGTGTTGGCACCGTTGTCGCGTGCAAAAACGCTCACGATTGCAGTACCGAACGCGTCCTGGGCTGGAACGAATTCCAAAATCCCAGTCGCACTGATCGTGGGTTGGACAGAGAAAAGGCTATTGTTGTTGTTGGATGTAAAGATTGAGACGCTTTGTCCAACTTCATCTGCTCCCGTAGCCGGAGTGTCGTTCAACCCTTGGGCAGGAACGATATCCTTAATTGCCGGAGCCGTGTAGCGAGCCGAGTCCTCTTCGACCGAAACGTTGCCAATAACGTTGAAGCCAGGGGCATCGTTAAGCGGATTGGCGACGATCGTCAATTTGGACACAGCCGAACGATTGTTGTTCGGAAGAGTACCCGAACCGCTATCGACCGCGACAACATCGACGATGGCTCGACCATTCGCATCTTTTGCAAGAGTGAACGTCAGCACGCCGGTCGGGCTGACGGCAGGCAGTACGGAGAACAACGAGTCGTTGTTGGTCGTAAGGACAAAGCTGACCGTTTGAGCAGGTGTATTCGGCGGAACACCATTGATTTCATCGAGTGCACTGGGTGGACCGGCCAAAATCGCCGTCGCCCACGCAGCCGAAAACGCTGACGCATCTTCTTGAACCGTGATGTCACTACCGGCAATGAACTGAGGTGGATCATTGATCGGTGACAGTTGAATGGTAATGGTTCCCGTGGCGCTAGCTTGCGGAACACCATCATCGGTTACGACGTAGCGAATGATATCGTCGCCAACGTAGTTGAGGGGCGGACTGTATTCAAAGCTGATGATCTGGTCCGCCACGAAGATTGGAGTTACTACACCACCGCGATCCGTCGTACGCTCGATTTGGGTCATTCGCACACGCTGTCCAGCCACCACTTCATCCAGCGGTCCTGGCGCGTCCGGTGACAGCCCAGCGATGATGCTGGCGGCCGTGATCGTCATTCGTGTTTCTTCCGCACCTAATACCACGTGAGCACTTGTAATCGGGGGGTCGTTTATCGGATTGATATTGACGGTAAACGTCTGTTCTGCGGACAGATTGATGTCCGGGCTGGTGGATGGACCATTGTCTCGAAGAGACACAAAGACCCGTCGGCTCAGCAGCGCCCCGTTGGTATCCCTCGTATTGTCGTTCACATCGCGTGCGGTCTGGTACACGAGCGTACCGTCTGCTTGAATCGTCGGTTGGACCGCGAAGACGCTTGGGTTTTCGGCTCGCACAATGAAATTGAGTTCCTGAGTGCTCTCGTCAATCGCCGTCGCTGGTCCTGGCCTAATCCCGATTGCAAAACCAGGGACGGTGACCACGCCCTGATCTTCATCCGCAGTCGTCTGCCTTGATGCCGGAAGACTGAACTCAGGCGCGTCGTTGACCGACCGGATATTGATTGTGAAGGTCGCCGTTGCACTTACGTTACTGTTGGGTGGAGGACCAACACGTCCCGTGTCCGTTAATCGGACTACGAACACCGACGTGCCACTGCGATCTGGCGCCGTGTGGAAAACTAGATTTCCGGTGGTCGTATCGATGGTCGGTTGCCCAGCCGCTGTGAAGAGCGTTGGGTTGGAATTCACAATCGTTTCAAAAGCGAGTGTCTGAGCTGCATCTTGTTCGAAGCCGCGTTCATCCCTAGCGGTATCCGGTCCACGACGCAGATTCCGAACAAAGTCCGTGATCACTGTCTGCGTCGTTACTGGAGCAAACGTTTCTTCGTCTTCACGAACCGGGATGACTGATTTGTTTAATGTAAACGATGGCGAATCGTTGATATCCGCGGCCGTAATCGTCAAAATCTTGGTGGTCGAGGCGATTAGCGGAGTTCCGTTGTCGGTGGCCGTAACCGCGATATTCAGACTACCCGAGAACCGACTATTGACATCATCATTCAACTGGAACTCGAGATCACCCGTTCCGGTAATTCTAGGCTGTACTTTAAAGTAGCTGACGCCGTTGATAGCATCCGCTGGAGCCACCGTAATCGTCACGGTTTGTCCGACTTCGTCGATCGCCGTAGCAGGTCCTGGAACAATCCCAGTCAAGAAGCCCGGGATTCGTGTTAGCGGTGTATCCTCGACGGTGCTAAAGGTGTTCGTTGAAATGGTGAACTGGGGAGCGTCGTTCACTGGATTCACATTGATCGTAACCGTGTGGGTCTTCGAAAGCGGTCCTGTTGGACCATTTGGTGCGGCACCTGGCCCGCCATTGTCATTGATCTGGAAGGTGATAACGACTGGTCCCAAGATCGTGTTTGCATCCGGTGCCAGAGTAAACTCAAGTTCCCCCTTACCACCAGCTAGCAAATTGACTTTTGGCTGACCTGCCGCCGTGAACAGGAATCGGTCTTGAGGGCGAACGGTGATAATGAAGTTCGTCGGTTGAGCTGGCAAGCCCACTACGTTTCCAAGCTCGTCGTCCGCAAGGACTGGTCCAGCAGCAATTCCTGAGAAAATCGCCAGCTTCTGAGTCGCTACGTCTTCTTCTACAGTCAGAGCAAGAGACATGGAACCGGTCGTTGGATTCGTTGTCGGAACCGTCGTGGTCGGCGGAACTGCAACCAAATCGAACAATGGCGAATCGTTCACAGGATCAATCGTGATGGCCAAGAGGCTCGAAACCGTTTGGACGGTTCCTTGATCGTTGGTGTCCAAAGTGTCTTGAACCGACAGTCGAACGAATACCGTACTTGCAATCAGTCGGTTGTAGTTCGTGCCAGGCGTGTAATTGACAAACGTGTTGGGTCCGACGGTTGTCACAGAAACGCTTTCACCTGGACGCGCCGCAATAAGTACATTCGCCGAATTGACCAACTGAGCATTTACAATTTTCAGTGTTTGCAAGTTCTCGTTGGCTGGTCCTGTGACGTCCCCAACCAAGAAGTCGGTTTGATTCCAGGACTGTGCAATGTCCTCGTTGAACGTCTTTGCATCATCGAGCAAAATCGGAGCATCATTAACCGGCCGAACATTGATTGTCACCGTGTGGATCTTGGACAATGGTCCGGTTGGACCGTTGGGTGCAGACGCCGCACCGCTCTTGTCATCGATCTGGAAGGTAACAATGGCTGGACCTAGGGCCAACGAATTGGCGTCGGCGGCCAACGTATACTCCAACTCGCCAATGCCCCCACCGATTTGATTGACCTTGGGAAGACCCGTTGCGGTGAACAAGTAAGTGTCCTGGGGACGAATCGTGACGATGAAGTCAGTAGGCTGCTTGTCTGCCGCGAAGAGCCCGTTTCCGAGTTCGTCATCGGCCAAGACAGGTCCGGCGGCGATCCCAGAGAAAATGCGCATTTTCTGCGTTGGAGCATCTTCATTTACTGTGACGGTTATTTCCTCGCCAGTCGGATTCACAGTCGGCGCGTTGGTAAATGCGTTTGACGCCACAGTCGGACCGACGGCAGCCAAACTGAATAGCGGCGAATCGTTCACCGGATTGATCGTGATCCGCAAAATACTGGTGCGCACTTGGACCAAGCCTTGATCCGTCGGATCCAACGAGTCCTTGACCGATAGCCGCACAAACACAGTACCACCGATCCTTAGATTGTAATTCGTGCCTGGGTTGTAATTGACAAGCGTATTGGGTCCAACGGTCGTTACGGCGATGCTCTCACCGGATCGTGGCGGGATAACATTGCTAGGATTCAGTGGATCCACTAACTCAGCATTAATGATGGTCAGCGTTTGCAGATTTTCATTGCTTGGACCAGGCAGGTCATTTGCGAGGAAATCTGTCTGATTCCAGGATTGGACAAAATCCTCGTTGAACGTCTTTACATCATCTATCAGGATCGGTGCATCGTTAACTGGTCGAACATTGATCGTTGCGGTGTAGATTTTGGACAAATTTCCGGTCGGACCGTTGGGAGCCGCGCCAGGTCCACCCTTATCATCGATCTGGAAGGTAACGATAGCGGGTCCCAAAGCCAACGAATTGGCGTCTGGAGCCAGTGTAAATTCTAGTTCTCCAAGGCCACCACCGATTTGGTTTACCTTAGGTAGACCTGCCGCAGTGAACAGGTAAGTGTCCTGAGGTCGAATGGTGACAATGAAATCGGTAGGCTGCTTGTCTGCTGGGAAGAGCCCGGTTCCAAGTTCGTCATCAGCCAGGACTGGTCCAGCCGCAATATTTTTGAAAATACGCAACTTTTGCGTCGGCGCATCTTCGTTGGCCGTGACGGTAATTTCTTCGCTATTTGCATTCACGGTTGGCGTGTTGGTAAATGCATTGGGTGCAACCGTCGGTACGACTTCAGCTAGGTTGAATAGCGGAGAGTCATTCACGGCGGTGATATTTACCGTCAGCGTACTAAAGGCACTCTTAAAATCATTCACTGCCGGGAAAAAGCTAACTCCATCATCCTCGACTTCAAGTCGAATGAGAACCGGACCATTGATCCGCTCGTTGTAGTTCGTGCCGGGTGTGTAGGTAATGACATTGTTGGTTACCGAAACCGACTCACCCGGTCGGGCTGCTGCAACCAAATTGACAGTCTTTACGATCAGTTTTTGAGCAGGGAACCCTGCTGTCGGATTGGCTTCGTTTGCAATTGCAACCCCAGGCAAAGGCAGAGTTATTCCTTGAATATCGTTCCCCGTGAATAGCACCCCAGCCCAAGTCTGAACATTGTCCTCGGACATGGTGATGGTGTCCGGGTTGGCAAACGGTACGTCGTTGACAGGGTTAACGGTTATCGTGACGGTAGCGATGTTATTGCTAACCAAACGCGGGTCCGTCAAGCGATACGAAAACGTGTCTGAGCCAAAGAAGTTCGCATTCGGCGTGTAAACGAACGAACCATCCAAGTTCAGAACTAAGGTTCCATTTTGGGTAGTGGTTACTGGCTGCACGCCAGCGAGGAATGGATCTTCGTCGAATACTCTACGGTCGACTGCAGGTGTGTCCACGTCGGTGTCGTTGAATAGAACGCCATCTGCCGTTGTTACGGTCAGAACGAGATCTTCATTGACACGATACTGGGCAAGCTTGGTCGGATCTGGGTCGTTGACAGCTACGGGTGGAATTCCAGCCAAAACTTCGATGATGTGATCCTCTACTTCACCACCAACAGCCAAACCGTACGTGAACAGTCCGCCAGTAGCACTGAGTCGGAACCTAGCAGTCGTATAACCGATGGCTGCACTAACCGGAGTGCTCACCAAGAACGTGTTCCCGCCAGCGACAACCGGCTGAGAAATTAGGACTTGCTCGCCCAAGTCGTCAAAATCGCTGTCTTGATTCCAGTCGAACCAAGCATCCAAAAAGCCGGAACCAGTTGCCGACACGACCACGGAGACCGCAGGAATCATACTTGCATTGAACAAGCCGTTGAACCGAACTCCGTCTTCGTCGTCCGCATTCACCGTGATGATGCCCTTTGTGGCATCGTAGTCTAAGTCAGGTAATCGCAGTGGCCCCTTGGTCAATTGCAATCGACCAGCGATGATTGCGCTCTTGATCGCTTCGCCCACCGCAGTCGTAAAGCTCGATTGAGTCGCCGTTGCCGTGTCGATCACGATCGGAATGTTGCCTAAAATCAATGCGACAGGTGCTGTCGTGTTGATGATCTGGAATGTTACTGTGTTGCCTGATCCATCTTGAATCGTAAACGTTTGGCCTTGAGCCAATCCCGTCAAAACTGCTGGAATAACCAAATCAACCGAACCGCTAGCTTGCTTTTGCAGGAATGTGATACCTGCCAAATTGCTCAAGTCCACGATGTGCCCGGACGTTCCGCCGATTGAGACGTTGGTTCCATCCAGGATGGAGTGAATGCCAGTGATTCGGCCTGCAAGGATGGAATTTCTAATGGCTGAGGCAAGACTGGAGGCTGCTCCAGCCGCAGTCGTTACACCTGTCAAATCAACTGCAACATTACCCACAACCAGCGGTGGAGTATTGGTGCTATCGATGAACTGGTAGGTAACACTCCTGTTAACAGTGTCCGAAATAGTAATCTTCCTACCAAGCACAGCTGCCGTTGGTGCTGACACGAAATTCAATCGCGTGGGTCCACGCGATCCGATCGACATGGGCAAGCCAGCGGAGAACGCAAAAGACGATCCGAAATCGTCGCCATCTGCGGCGACGCTAGGTTGACCATCAACATCCGCGTCCACGAATTGCCCCAACGCCAAGAGCGGAACGTCCACTGGATAGATCGAATGTCGGACCCCGTTGTTTGCCTGCAATGTGTTACTGCTTGCACCTGATTTAGTATCACCATAATCGACCCCGACCTCCGGCATCAGGATGGTGAACTGAGTCAAGCTATTAACTCGATTCGGCACAAGTCGATTACCGGCGATATCCTTGATGGCACCGATACTCACTGTAGTAGCGCCTGTTATTTGGGTCGCACCTGTAACCAATACGCCTCCATCACCCGCCATAACCGTCTGTAGACCAACGCCAGCGCGTCGCATGGCTGCCGACAACTGAACGGCTACTTGATAGCGTGTGAAGCTAGCACTCGGAACAAATGGTACCGCAACGGGTTTGCCTGCGATACCGGTCAATACCAACGGTGAAGTGAGCAAACTAACGACTGTTGTTCGTGGCTCATTTAATCGAACCAGTCCGCCTGGTGCAGAGGTTGGGGAAATACCCAAACCAGCCGAGCCGATTGCAGCGGCCACACGTGCAGCAAGCACATCCGCGGTATCGGTATCAGAAACCGAGATGGCAACGTTACCCGGCAAGGTCGAAAGGTCTTTTGTAAATTCAAACGTGACAACCGTTGCACCAATGCTGATTCGGAAGAGCTGCCCATCCGAAATTCCAAGACCACCTGTGGCGGGCATTCTCAAAACAAAGCTGTCCGTCACACCTGGACTACCACTGACGGTCATAACGGTTGTCGGTGTCGGGTTACCGACACTCATTAAGTCGCCAACAGCGCCCCCGACATGCACCAATCCGGCACCGAGGTGGCTTACAGGAGCGAAGCCAGGGGGTACGACGCCAGCCAATGCTGCGACAAGCTTGTCAGCTATTTCGAGGTTTGTATCGGTTCTCAAGAACGAGATCGGCGTTGCACCAACAATTCCAAGAGGCGTTCCCGTTTGGTTGAACTCAAAGACGACGGCCGGTTTGCCAGAAACTCTGTAGCTGAACGACTGACCATCTGCAATTCCGGCCGACACGCCCGAAAGAGAAAGCAACGAGCCGAAAGTACTCGCCGCATGCTGGGCTAGGGTTCCCAAGTGGATGCGGTCGGATCCCAGTGCCCGTGGCGCCAAATTCAAGTCGGCATTGGCGGGCAGTAACAGGGCAGCGAGGATCGCATCGCGCACCTGAGTCGCTGTACCGATGGGTGGAATGACAATTGGGCGATTGCCAGCAATGGTATTGCTATTGGTGTCGAATTCAAAGGTCGCCACCAATGGGCCATTGGAAATCGTAAATCGCTGTCCGTCGAGAATACCGGATGGCCCCGAACCCGTCGCTGGAGTCTGTAGAGTTAGTGTTTGAGGAATCTGTGCTACGAAACCACTATCGTATTCGAACGTTGCGCTAGCTCCGCCACCGAGCTGCGTTACGACTTGATCACCGTCCTTGATTAAGTTTCCAGCAACGGTATCGATTCGAATCGAATCACGATTGTTTAGGGTAATCTCGTACGTACTGTCTCTGCGCCAAATGCCAGCGAGTGGGGTCAAACGAATCGTTCGGCTATTCCCGTTGTAACCAAATATGTAATCCACGCCTGGCAGGAGTAAGCGCCCGTTCTCCGTTAGAATCACGGACTCTGGCGAAACGGTAGGCAAATAGGGGCCGGTGCCCTCAATTTCCGAAAGCAAAATCGAGAAGTAATCGAGGCTGCCGTTTGTTAAACGCACATACGTTGGGTTTCTATCGACATCCACGTTCGATGAGTCATTGTCGAGCGGTCTTAATAGAACTGCTTCTAGACCGAGAAAGTCAGCCCGATCCACTGCACCGCGATCGATGAATACATTCGACCCAAGACCGCTTGGCGTATTTACAGAAGGATCGTCCACGCGACGTTGTCCTGTCACATCCCGGTCGGGAGCTATCATCGGGCTCAATGGCAGGGAGATCGAGTTCTTTACTTGAGTCAGCAGTGGCTGCTCGAAAAAGACCTGTTGTGAGCTATCGATCGCTTGCGATCCCGGAAGCAGATAAAATCTACCGCTAGGCGCATCGATAAAGAGTGGATCAATCGCAGGATTGGTCGTTAACAAAAGAATCGCGTTCGCACCTACGGTCGTCCCGACAGCATTGTTCCCATTGCCTTGGAATAGGTTGGCTCCGAGGACCGTTGAGGTACTAGCCGCATCAACACTAACGCCAACAGCCGCGTTGGAAAGAATGTTGTTTAGAAGCGTCGGGGCTGCACCCTGCTCGACCAAGATCCCCGTATCGCCACTCCTTACTCCGTAAATGGTATTGTTGATCACGCGAGCAATCGTGGACGTGATGGTCGAATCCGTACCTGCTTTCAAGTCCCCACTGATACGCAATCCGCCTGCTCCATTACTCGAAAGGATATTGTTCACAACCACAATTCCTGGCGCAAAATTCGAAGTATTGAGCGTTGGAAGGTTGCGAGGTGAACCTGGATAAGGACGATCGCCAACGGCTGCAGCCACTACCGTTTGATTGCGTGCGGCCGCATCCACTAGAATTCCAAATCCAGAACTACTAGTGACAGTACTCGATGAAATAACAACTTGGCCTTGATCTCGCAATCGATTGCTGTCGCCAACATCTTCGCCAAATGCAGTCTCGTCGCCTGACCTTACTATCGAGAGCGCAGTACCACTGAACGTCAATGCTCCCGTACGAGAAAGGGCTGCTGGCCCATGCAAATCAATAATCGTTCCGCCGGTGCCGTTAGGCATTTCACCACGAAGTGCGGCAGATACTTTTAGAAGGGCTGGCACGCTCGCAGACCCTTGAACCGCCAACGAATTGATCGCATCGCGAATCTTCTGTGCGAGCTGAATCGTGGAGTCGTTCGCGTTCACTCGAATTGGAATGTTTCCAGCAATGGTGCCAACAGCCGAATCGGTTGCGCCGTTGGTTACATCAAACTCAAAGGTCAATTGCCCGATTCCGTCACTGAGCGTAAACGTAAACCCGTCTGGAATACTGCCAGACGTGTTGACTTGGATACTCACTTGCTGAGTTAATCGAGCATTGGAATCAAACGAACGGCTTGGCAAAAATGGATTTCCAAGTACTAACCGATTTCCCGACGACGTTCCATAATCGGCCGCGGTTCGGATCTCGAGTTGATAAGCCCCCGTCTCGATCTCATTGATAAGGTATCCGGGAAGTTCGTAATCACGGTTGGTGACAATGCTTGGATTCGCTTCAT
Organism: Pirellula sp.; assembly: GCA_043743995.1. Lineage (GTDB taxonomy): Bacteria > Planctomycetota > Planctomycetia > Pirellulales > Pirellulaceae > JBKCUI01. The sequence continues at coordinate 11,587 of JAYTVM010000267.1, forward strand.
CCGCACCATCATTCACCATTTCACCGCGTTCCGCCAAACCAATCACGATGTCGTCAATAAAGACACCGAATCCAGTATTGACCTGAGCGCGTTCATCTTGCCTATCCGCAGCCGAGTTGCGTGGATCTACCCCGAAAAAATCCCCAGTTCGGGTCGTCGTCAATCCCAAGGGACCCGACGAGAGCGCATTGTAGCGGTACAACCGAATCGTATCTCCTGACACTGGCCAAACGCTCAGGTTTCTGGTCTGGTCGGTTGGAGTGGTAACATTTAGACCTCGTGCCAGTCCAGCACGAACCGCGTTGCGAACTTGGAGCAAGCTCATTGCCTGGTGTACTGGAATCGAGACGTTTCCAGCCACAACTCCAGGCCTTCCTGTTATCAGAGTTGCAGGCAGTCCGCCGACTGCATACGTACCCGCAACCGGCAGGTTTCCGTCGGTGAAGCCAAAAGTCAAAACTTGATTGACCCGAGTCAAATTCTTGTAATTGCGAGCTGCAAGCTTGGCTTGAACCTTAGTTGCAACTTGAATCGCGGAATCGGCTGCGGTGATCTGGATGTTGTTCCCGGCGTTCGACGCGAATGATAACGTGAAAATCTCATTGTTGAGATCGATGGTTGCGTTGTTGGATGCCGCGCCAGCAGCGAATGTCAACACAACGGATGTCGCATTGGTAACGGCCGTGATGGGAGCTGCAGCATTGTAGAATCCATTCTTGGGGACATTTCCATCGGTCAGGATACTGAGCGAATTCGGCCGAACCGGATTGAGGTAGATTCCGGAGAACGGAGCGCCATCAAGTTCCGTGAAGACCAGTTGCGCGATTTCTGCAGGAGTGTTTGCCTTGTTGAAAAGAATGTTGTCTCCTGTCCCGTCCGTCAGCGAAAACGTAAATACTCGTCCATTAACAGTGAGGGTGTCACCGTCATCGATGCTCGCGCCCCCTGGTAGATCCAATACTAGGCCCTGATCGAATTCAAATGTCGTGGTCACAGGCACGGCGACGTCGGCACTTCTAATTTGGAAGGTTGTAGCATCGGCAATCTTCCATCCCTCTACGGCAGTCAAAGTCTCGCCGCCTCGAAGCACATCGCCGCTCCTAAAGGACGCACCAGAGCTGAATTCATAACGGATTTTCACATTTTGCTGGCCCGCAAACGGGGCCAGTGATATGCGAGCTTGACGCCAGGAAGCGGGTGCCCCTGCGTCGCCGTTATCGAATAACTCTTGCACCGAATAAGGCTTGTTGTTGGCATCGGTGTAATTGACCAAATCAAACTCATCGTTGCCATCGGCGAAATTTCCCGAATGGCTCGAGTTGTTGGTTGCGACCAACACCCACCTACCGTTTTCGCCTGCGGCATAAACGCGAAACGCGTCCCGCATGCGAACATCGCCGTCATTGCTCGGGCTGTTTCGGTTTTCGGTTGACAGGTTGTAACTGAAATACAGCGTTGGCAGATCATTGATACCGTAACCTCGCAAATCGATCGGATTGCTTTCCACTGCGCCCAGCGCCCCGCCAGGTAGATTGAACGTGTTGCGGTATGCAGCAACGTCGTAAATCCCATTCCAAACGCCCGGTTGGGAATTACCAGCCGGATTTTCGAATCCGAAATAGAGGCTATTTGCACCGGTCTGATTACCTGTTCGTGATCCATCGAATGTTGCCGGTCGCCCGTGTCCAGCCGTACCACCCTGCGTATTGGTCAAGTGCCAAAGATTCACATCCAATGGCGAGAAATCAAAGCCTTTGACATTGTTGAAGGCGAGTGATGTCGATTTGACGCTAGTCGCTCCACCGGGAAATACTGGAAGCAATGTTCCGGCCGAATTAAATGCCCATACGGTCCCGTTGGATTCGATGCCAAACAGCGTGTCGGCAAACGACCCACCTTCCAAATTCCGTGGCCCCATCGTCAACCCTTGAAACTGGATAGGCAATCCAGTCCCAGGATTTAGGATGATCGCAATCGGTGCTAGGGTTCCAAACGCGTTTGTGCCAGCTCCCAGATTTGCTACGAAAAGCTCACCGATGTCACTGACCCCTACAAGTGTCGAACCGATATCCGCTAGACCTGTTACTTGACCTAGACCAGCTGCACCCGTTCCGATGGACTGAAACCGTCCAAACTCGACCTTGTTGGTTCCAGCCCCAGTAGTCAGGTTGGTGCCCGTCCTATCGGGGACCCCCGCTGGGTTGATCGCAGCACCTGTCGTCGGATCCAATCGGTAAACAACATTGGTCCCGCGTCCGGTCCTGAGTATGGAGCCAACGACTGCGTTGTTAGCATCAAGTACAGCTTCGCTAAAGTTTAACTGACCGTTGCCTCGCGACCCTACACCGAACAGCTGCAACGCGGTCGTCGTTGTTTGGCTCCAAAATGTAAGCCCATTAAACTGAATTCCGTCGCCGTTGGCTGCGCCGTTGAATTGTCGCGGGGTAATTGCTAACGCTGTTCCTACGATTTCTGTTGTAAAGGTCTGGATGCCTGAATTACCCGCCGAAGCTTCCGCACCATCGCCAGCCGAGTCAAGAATCGTGAAATTCCCGCTATTCGCGTCCGTTTGAGCTGCTGGGTTTGTAATTGTGTAGGCAACCAATCGTCCATCCGGAGCCATGGCCGCATCATTGACGCGATTTGCAGTACTAACCTGCGCTTCTTGGGCGCCCGTAAACGTATTCGTAAATAGGACTCGCGATCCATTTCCGTTATCCTGGACCGTAAATGTGGTCACGTCCGCTAATGTCCATGGGACTGCATTCGCAACGCCAGAAAACGACACCTGCTTGGGTCCCACTGCCGTCTCGGTAAAGTTCGCTCCCTCAAATCGGTCGACCGAAATTCTCTGAATCGAATCCAGTGGCTCCAAGCGGGCCAACGGATTGGAAGGATTGGCAATTTGAAACTGCTCAAGTTGGGACGAGATAACGCTATTATTGGACACCGCCACCACATAATTGCCTGGCAGTAACTCTTGCAGACCGATAAATGCATCTCGGGATCCAAGCGAACCACGACTCAGGTCGTCCCAATCAGGGCTCTGCCCCGGGGCTGCACGATCGTCTGCAATATTCGAATCGGTTCCAACTAGGACCAACCGCATGACTCCGCCATTGACCCTGTACACCCAAAGGCTCGTATTGGCGCGACCAAGTCCGTCGGCGTAATCAATGTCAAAACTAACTGCCAAATGTGTGTTACCAACTTCCGTAGCATCGCGACCGACGGAGAAACTGTACCAGTCCGTATCCAACGGAATTCCAAGGGCACCTGCAACGGAGAATCCCGCCCGGTCCGAATTGGCAATATTGCCCAACGGTGTCGCTGTAGCTGGAGCAGACGTGTCCGGTAGCAATTCGCTTGACTCCCCTAAAAGTGGTGAGTGGCCAGGAAGACCAAGTGCTTCAACGCCGGTCGTTGCGAACCGAATATCTGCATAACGAACGGTCGAACCAGCAATCTCATCGGTTTGCTGCATTCGGACCTGTAGCCGGTAGGAGCCTGTAGTAATACCAGCGCTACTGCGAACTCGTAAAAAGTAGTTCGTGTTTGGAGTTCCAATGGCACCGGGCAATACAACGCGGAATCCAGCATCGAGTGGATTCACCGAATAGAGATCCCGAGCAGTCGTTGCTTGGCGGCTGTTCCGTGGCGCAAACGGATCGCGATCGAGAACTTGAACTGCATTGGCGGCAGTTGTCGTTGCATCCATGAAATTTACGGTTCCGGAAAGGGACTCCGCTAACGAATTATCGCTACGAGCAATTACGATTCCGAAGGAGTCGATGAGTTCTACCACGGAATCGAGCGAGGAAGCCGTCTGATCGATATCAATCCAAATCGGTGTACCTGCCGTGGCCGTAAACGAATAGACGTCCAAGTCGGTGGGAGCAGCAATGGAGCCATAAAGCGTGTAGCCTAGACGAAGACTTTCGTCTCCTTGATCTGGCGTAGCTGCCAAGCCACCGAGGGGTTGAGCGTTGCCAGGCTCGTCGTTCACGCCTTTGTCCTGGACCTGGTCTGCTTCCAATTCATAAGTGGTATCTAAATTGCGATCGTTCGAATACGCATTCAATCGCACACTGCGCCAGCTGCCGGCCGTGCCGCTAGTTGATCCCAAACCGTCCGTATCCACTTGTGGACGTCCGGAAGGATCGAAGCCCGCGCCAACGGTATCGTCGGTTAGGCTTGTCAAAACAACAGGAAAACCTGGAGAGCCAATTATTTGCAAGGATCCACCAATTCGATCGGGAATATCGAGTGGTTTACCCGTGGCTGTTAAGCCAGCGTTGGAACCAAGCTTGACAACGAGACTTTCCCCAACCTTGCTTTGTAGCCGAAAACCACCGTAGGTATGGAAGTCTGGCACCACGACTTCGCTTTGCAGAATGTGAACGATATCGGTATCGTCCCACACGCTATCAATCGTGAGGATCCCACCACGAATCCGCATTCCGTTGAGGCCGTTTTCCGCCAGTCGGTTGCCTCGGATCAATGGCCCCATGTTTCCAATCGCACCCGGCATACGATTATTGATTCCGGTGTGCCGCCCCGCGTCTTGCAACGACACGGATTTCATTGAATTCGCGTCAATACTAATCGCCGCAGAATCCACTTGGAAATTCCGACGAATCACATTGTTGATCAAAACAGGCTGACTGGACGTGACGAAAATCGTGGCCCGATCATTGGGACCAAGTTCACCCCGGACGGCGGCGTTTCCACTAAAGCCTGAAGCGTTGCTCTCGAACACGCTGTTCGCGATTCGCGCATCTGCTTCCTGAATCTCAACTGCGTTGAAGGAGGCTGCCCCACCAGGCACGGTCACAACTCCACCACCGAATGTGATGAGTGCTGAGTCAATACTCAGCGAAGACAAGTGACGAGCGACGAGTCCCCCCCAATCTCCAGCCTGAGGCAAACGGCCAGCGCCATCATTGCTCGTATCGAATGTTCCGCCCGCACCGTAGCGATCGTCAAAGCGACTCGTGAGGACCACAGGTTTATCCGGTGTACCCTCGGCTATCAACTGAGCACTAATGCCGACTTCGATCCTTACACCTTGCAGTTTTGCAACGATACCTGGATCTATTTTAAGCCTGGCGTCTGCCCTATTTCGCTGAAGAGTTACCTCGGCCAACGTCGCGCGAGTTACCGAAAGATCCTTGCCAATGTCTGTGACGGTCGTTGAATCTCCGTCGAGTTCGGATACAAGTGTCCAAGGACCAGCGCCGCCCGTTGAGCTTCGCCAAAGTTGTCGGCCAACAAATTGCGAGGGAGCTGTCGGCAAATTCTGAAGCAGCAATGCACCTCCAGCACCTACAATCGTGAGTGGAGTCGATGCACTTGGGATGCTCTCGCCTCCAAATCGGTCGACGAACACTATTTTGTAACTGAATGAACTTACCGCGGAAAGTGTGCCTCCAGACGCCGGAAAAGTTTGAACGAGACTCACGTTAGGTGCCACTGTTTCAACCAGCGAGCCACCTGGCGTACCCCGGATGATTAGGTTTTCACCAAATACGTGTGTGATATCTGTATCATCAAATCGGCCTTGTACATCCAGCGTTTGCAATTCACCACCAGCCAACGTGGCTATTCGAACAAAGAGGCCGTTAACGGAATTGTTGAGGAGCGTGTTGCCGCGAATGTCTGGTCCAACGCGATCATAGTCCGGTCCAAATGCTCCAGCGAGCTGGTAACGAGGCTCTGTGAACAACGTTTCTTCAAAGCTATTCGGGTCAGCTGAAATAGCGGAATCGGCACTGAATGTGATACGGTTATTGAGCAATGTCGGTCGCGCTTCGACCATTTGAATCGGGCTAACCGTCGGGCTTGGAGTTGCCACCGTGATTTGACCGCCGCCGTACCTCAGATCGCTGTTGCCAATGTAATTGAGGAAAATGCCAGCGCGTTCATAATCGCCACGACCCTGGCTGCGATCCACATCATTGTGGAATTCCAATCCACCCCAATCGCCGGCGCTCGCGGTCGTGTTGAGGGCATTCGTGTCGGTTCCAATGGTCTCGTCATTATAACTGGTGAAAATGACGGACTGCGATGGTGTACCAAGGATCTGAAGAGAGGAAAATCGATTATCGACTCCAGCCGCTCGACTGCCGGCAACAATACGGCTCCCCTTCATTTTGAAAATGGCTCCGGCATCGATCATCATGGTTACGCCACGCGGCACCTCAAACGTCACACCATCGGAAAGTACAGCATTACCAACGCCGCCGCGCCCAATTTCGTAAGCCGGATTGTCCCCGACCGTAGCAAGATTATTATCAACGCCTACGCTACCGACTACGCGAATAATGTCACCGGACGATACGGCTGCCGCAGCCGCAGGAAGACTCGTAAACGGTTTCGCCAAGGAGCCGTTTGACCCACCGCCCGCATATCCTTTGTCCACTACAACCGACTTCGCGCCTGGCAAAGCATTCTCAATCGGGGTTGCCGTTCGGAACCAGAAATTAAAGTCCCCTCCAGCTAGCCCATCACCGTCGCCATCCAGACCAGTTCCAGAAGTATCCTTTATTGCCGAAGCGGAATTCGTAGGCTTGAAATTCAGAAGCAGTTGGTATTGACCTTGGCTCACACCGCCGCCACCCGTTCCGCTGGTTAGCGGATTGGAGTTTTCATTGCCTTTGCTCGTAACCGCAACGTAATACTCACCCTCAGTCACATTGACATTGATATAGGAGTCAGAGCTAAAGTAATCGTTGTTCACTGCAATAACATCATAGCCCGCCGTCGTCTTTTTCATGAGTGTCAAATAGGTATCGGCATCACTACTGTTTCGCAATCTTTCCGCAACGGTTTCGAGTGATAATTGGCCCGATTGTCCCGCTCCGACAAAAAACTTATAAATGTCTGTGTCGCGATTGTCTGGACGATATAGATATTGACCGTGGACAATATCACTATTGCCAGGGAACATCCGCTCAACAGGACCACCGGCGGCGAGCGTTGTATCGGTTACCTGAAAAGTACCGGTAGGCAACTCGTTGTCCGAGCCTAATCCGATGAGTTTCCCAACCTCACGCAGCGCGAAATTAAAGAAATTACCGCCAAACCCATTGTTCCAACTTTCCGATCCATCGAAAATCGTTAACGGAGCCGGTACTAGCACTGTTTTTGCAAGAATACCTCCAGGTCCATCCGCCACACCATTTGGGAACGGGTCGCCCACGACCAAGGTAAATCCTTGACTGTCGCTTTCCGCGAAGTCGATCCCTAGTTGCACTGAATAGAACTCAAACGCCTCGCGGATCCGATCCATTTGTTGCGAATTGATCGACGACTGGAGAGGTTGCGTGTTGGAGTCCACGCCGTAGCTTCGCCCAATCGCGAAGTTGTAAAACAGCTTAGTGATTTGACTATTGGCATCAGCGGTTGCACCGATATGGCTTTCGTCTTGAATATCGCGATGTCCAGGTTCATCATTGCTGCCTGGGAAATCAAGATTGAGTTGATCCACAACTTGCGTGACCACACTTTCATTGATCTGTGCAGAAACCGGACCACTCAAAGTTCCAATAAAACCAGTAAGGTCGGAAGCACCCGCCAAGGTACCTAGCGGATCGGCTGGCGGTGAAATTGAGAACACAACAGGCAAAGCGCTCGATGAGGCTACAACATCCTTAGAACCTATGCGAAGTCGGAATGTCCCAGCTCCTTGTTTTAGTGGCTCCGATGTTGCAGGAACACCTGTTACTCCAAACGTCAAGATCGCCTTATCTTTCACTGCATCATAGACAACTGCGGTTGGAATAAATCGCTGATCGTCTTTCGGATTCACCGAGTCATTTGTTAAAACCAATTGATAAAAAGTAGGATCTATGGCAGAAACAGGATCCAAATCATCATTGTTGAAATAGACGTCGATGTCATTGAATCGTTGTACCAATGGGCTCTGTTGCCCAGGCCCCGGCGCAACTCCCCGATCGATTGGCTGCGGAACCACCGCAATAACTTGGGCCGCAAGCTCCAAATTGAAAAACATTGTATCACGGTCTGTTCCAGCAATCCGAGGGTTGAGGGGTAGGCCATCAATATTGCGGATGG
>JAYTVM010000268.1:0-1642 GCA_043743995.1 Pirellula sp.
GGTAAGATAGACCCGACCATCCCCTCGGGTCAATCGCGATTCTGACTTTTTTGGAAATGGATTTTGAAGTTGGTTGAAAAATGGGTTTTCCATTTTGTAGTTACAACAACAAAGATCTGCTTCGGCAAATGATGGCAATCCAACATTGCTGTATTCCGGCTTGCTATAGAGCCATCTGGCTGGCTATAAATCTTTATTGGGCAAATGTCGATGTTGAAGTGAACGTTGGCATGTCAGTTGCTTGCCAGTAGCTATCGTTCAATGTATCGAACAACAGTCGCATTGTTGCCAAGCATCAAAATCGTTTTAGACATTGCTGTTTGGCTATTCATCACACAAGGAAGGGGTTAGGATTCATTGGTCTGGTTGGATGAGCCGTCCGATAAACAGGTATGCTTTCGCTCGAAAGCAGCGTCTTCGCAAAGTCGCCTTGACCTGATGGATTCGGAAGGTCTTTTCTGCGACACGGACTGCGTTGGAAAAAGGGATCGAGCACGAGAAACCTATTTTTCGTCTTGTCAGCACGGTAGCAGTCCATGTACACCTCGATCATTCGATCGGGCCACACGTCCTTATCAAACAGGGAAGAAGACACTTATGCAAATTTCCGGAAATTTCTCCGTCTCTGGAGTTGACGCTGCTCGCACCGCAGGGCGCAGCAACGCACCGACCCAATCTGCCGCCACATCCGCTGCAAGCATCACGGCGCCCGTCGATCAACTTGACCTATCGCCGGAAGCCTTGAGTTCTGCCGGCTCGCAAGCATCAGGAGAAGTCTTTCGATCGGACAAAGTTGCGAGCCTTAGGGATGCGATCGCTCAAGGCAACTACGACACCGACGAGAAGCTATCCGTCGCGTTGGACAAATTGCTAGATCAGCTTGGTTAAGGCGACGTAGCAGCAAATCAGTTCTTGAAACCAAAAAACAGGGGACCCAAAGGTCCCCTGTTTTCGTTTGATACTTTCCGACTTGCCGGAGCGAAAGGCGACATTTGGGGACGAGCGAGGCCCTTCGCTCGTTGGGTTCCTGCAAAACCTGAGCGAGGGCCTCGCTCAGCCACAATCTGATAAATTCACGGCCTAGGAGCGAGGCCCCTGCCCCTTGGCCCTTTTAACCATCGCGCTGACCACATCGATTTCACATGAATGGAACGTGTATCACTGGACTAATCGTTAAAGCCGTCAGATGTCCTAGAACGATATGGGACAACCCATGTAAATTGCCCCGCCTGTTCAATTTTCCTGGTCCATGCTTCTTGACCAGTCGATCTAAGTCGCCTGTCGGGTAGTAGTTTCCTAGCACTAAGAGTCCAGTTTCCACCCAGGGGCTGGTTGCTCCGGTCTCGTCAAGTACGCCCTCGAAATGAGTTCGAGCGGACGAGTCGCTCCGAGCACGCAAGTATTCCAACACGTAGAGCCGCAACTAGACGTGAGGGGAGACCGCGATGCGAGGGCGTCCATGGACGGGATCGACCAGAGCATATTTGTTGGCAGCCCTATGCGGTTCAGCCGGACTTTTAGGTTAATGAAACTACCATCCGAACACAACGGAGTGGCGAGCCGCAAAGCATCGTCCCGTCTGATACTAGTGTCCTGCGTGGTTTTGCAAACGTTCAAGGGAGAATGAGAATGAAAAAACTAT
>JAYTVM010000269.1:0-19624 GCA_043743995.1 Pirellula sp.
GGCTGCGACCAATGTCACGTTTACCAACGTGACAGGACCACTGGTGCTTGGATCGAATGCAGACGTCACGGCCAACAACGGTTCGCTCGACTTCTCATCTATCGCCTCTGGCGTTTTGCTTGGAGGTGTGACGGGCAGCACCAACTTGATTGAAGCTAGAGGCAATACTAGTCTGGTATCCCTTGCGCCGGTGACTACCACCAACGACGGTGTTCGATTGAACGTGCGAAGTGATTACAGCGCGGATTTGCAAAGAATCGAAATGCAGAGTGGGACGCTGGATGTGACTATTGGTCGTTCAACGACTCGGACGGACGCCAGCGTGCTATTGCGGCACGTTACTGCGGGGCGAATGTCAGTCGCAGGAACCTCTCAGCTTCATGACACAGCGGTGTTGAGTGACACACTTGCGATCGGTGCGAACGGTGTCACGATTCAGAATTTTTCCGTTCTTGATGTTAACGCAAACGTGCAATCGGTTGGCGATGTCGTCGTTAACAATATCGGAGATAGGATTCGTATTGCAGGCTCGATTCGAGTTGAATCTAACGGTGGGATCGATCTGCAAGGAAATGTTCGACAGATACAACTCATTGGGGCTGACGGTTCAGGGAATACTTTCCAAGCCAACGGAGATGCGAGTTTTCTCAAGCTTGCTGAATTGTCGTCGCTTCAAAACGTGAACCTTGTAATCAGTTCGGCCAACAGCGTCCATCTTTTAGGCGTGGATACAAAAAACGGTAATCTGACGATCAACGTCGATGGCAATATCAATACGGTCGGATCGAGACTGGATTCTAACTCTTTGCGAGCTGGGCAAATAGCCATCAGTGGTAGTGCCGCCAAAGACGATTTAGCCGAAATCAACGGCTCCATTGAGGCACGGACAGGCAATATCGTTATCGACTCATTTGGTAGCGTCAGTTGGAACGGAGATGTGACTGCGTCGAGCACTGTTCAGGTTACGAACCTGAGCAATCGACTCAACGTTGGTTCAGGACGGGTGGTCCGATCACTGAATGGGGATATCGACCTTGCAACCAATCTCAATCAGGTGAACTTCTTGGGTGGCGGTGGAACGACTACCACGATTGCTGCGATCAATGGTAATCTTCAAATCGCGGCAATGACGGAGACCATCTCGAGCAGCCTCATCGAACTGCGTGCAGACCGAGATGTACTTTTAAGATCGAGCATGCTGACGTCGAACTTGTTGGTTGTGGCTGGCGACCATAATGGCTCTACCGGATCGATCAATACAGTATTTACCTTAGCCGCATCCACGATTCGTTTGGAGGCAGCCACTGGCATCGGGACTACTTCGGCACTTGCCACTTCTGCTAGCAGCATTGTTGCTGTAAATCGCTTTTCCGGGGCGATAGACATCGCGAATAATTTGTTCGGTCCCGTTTTGGTATCGAACCTGGAGTCTAACCTAGGTGGGAATATCGACTTCCGGCAATCCGGTGGAGGACTTGTCCGGTTCCTGCGAGTAACAAGTAATCCGGACACATCTCCGGCTGCGAATGAAGCCACCATTCGACTGAGGAATGATGGCGCAGGGCTCGTCGTTGGGGGAACAGGGGTCATTGCCGGAGGACTAGGTGGCGTGAATTTAGAGACATTCAATGCGGGAGACATTCAACTAGACTCCAACGTGCAAGCACTGAACGGTGGCGTTTCCATTAACTCTGCACGGCGAATTGTTGGCAACGGCCCCGTTCAAGGGCTCGCCATAAACTTGAATGCCGGTACAGGTATTGGGACCGTTGCGCCTCTTCAAACGCAAAGCGCTCAACTGAACGCAATCACCGGTTCGGGCGCCGTTAACGTCACCAATTCGTCATCCATGCGGGCTAACGTTTCGGAGCTGAGATCCAATGCATCAGGTTCTATTGTCTTTCACCAAGTCGGCGGGGGGGACGTTTCGTTTTCGAGTGTTTCCACCGGATTTGCGATATCCAATGCCGATTCGAACATCCGTTTATTCAATGACAATGGATCGATCCTTGTGGAGCGTGCAAGCCCCATAACTGGCGGCATCGTAGCCGGAGGCGGAGGTTCCATTCTCTTCACGGCTCAAAACAACCTCGTGTTGGAGTCTGGGGCGATCATTCAAACTCAAGGTGCCGCTGCGACTATTCGCGGGAACGCTGGCGGGATGTTCCAATTTATTAATGGAGCTACCATTCGCGCGGGCAGTTCGAATCCGACCACGGAAGCAGTGTTAACTCGAATACCGCCTCTGATATCGGTGCAGCCAGTCGTTAATTCCGATGGCGTCAATGTTGATTCGGAAGGGGTTGCCTCCATCCTAGTTCAATTGGGAGGCCCCAATCCCATCCTGGTCGATCGCAATTTTTCGGTGGTTATCGATTGGGGCGACAAACAAGTCGACCATCTCCCGAACGGATTGATTTCATCGGGAACGACAAACCCACAGATTGCGAGATTTGATGCCTCCGGCGTAAACTATCAAATCACACACAAGTATTTGGGCAATCCGAGCCCCAATGATCCTGTTGCCGATATCCCAATCTTGGTCAAGGTGGGTGCGGATTCACTCAATCGCATTCAATTCACAGATTCTCAAGGTGCAGCCTCAACACTATTCCAAGTCTTCAACGAGAGTTTGGTTGTTCCAGCCGCTGGATTGTTCTCCTTGAAGATTGTACTTCCACAGGCCCCAACATCGCAAAATCGTTTTGTATTCAACAGTGCGTTGCCTACCGACAACTCAACTACCTCATCGCCGGCCGTCAAGTCTGCCGAAATTGAAGTCTCATCAGGTAATTCATCGGTCGAACAGAAGCCATCCTACGTACTGCGAGTGATTACGCCAACCAATGAGGCAGGCGAAGTGGATTCGAGCGACGATATCCTGTTGACCGAGTCGGACATTGACGATTTGAGTGGTTTGTTCCGACGGCTTGGTGATGATCGATATCGTATCTATTTGATCCGGGGAGACGGCAGTCAAATGATGCTTAAGGATTTCTATCTGCGTAATCATCGTCCGATCGAAATCGACGATGCGCTTGCACCGGAGACATTGCCGGCGGAGGAACGAGTGCTTGACGAATCGGCTTCTGTGTCGACTGAAAGATCGGATACTGTGATGACGGGAATGAACGAGGATGGCAACATGCAAAGCAACGAAGAGAAAACGCCGGTGACCAACGCGACCGCGGCGATTGTCGCATCCGCCCCAGCCATGCGTTCTTGGCGCAAGGCGGCTAGGCGGTTTAGAGCTAGTTGATGGTCGTTTCATTGAGTATTTGCTCAAATGAAATGTCAGTCCTCGCAGTTGAAATGGAGATTGTTGAATGCAAAAATGCGCTTTCTGCGAGTTCGATTATGGCGAGATTACTTTGCAAGAGGGACGATGCCCACAGTGCGGAAGCATTGTCGCATGGCCCGATGAGCCTGATTCTTCGCAACCGGGCGACATGACAGCAACCGTTGTCTTCCCAAGAAAGCAACCGAATGCCGTCGATGAGAACGCAACCGTAATATTCGGTGGGGAGGCACCTCAACCAGCAGCGCCCGAGAGTCCAAGCGCGGCAATCGCGGCGAGTGCCGCAATCGCGGCGAGTGCGGCGAGTGCCGTTCCGGGTTCGGCCGCCTCGGCCGCCTCGGAAGATTTGGACAAACTATGGCGAGATTCGATAAGTAGTGCTTCCGATGTTCGCTTCACGATTAAAGGTGTTGAATCGCAACACACGGTTTCTGATTCCTTGTTTTCGGTCCTGCCTCGGGAGGTGCGATCGCCACTGAATATTACCGATGCTCCCGTGGATTACGAGCTCTTGGACATTATTGGGCAGGGAGGAGTAGGAGTCGTCTATACCGCCAGACAAGCGTCGATAGACCGTACTGTTGCCATCAAAATGCTCCGCGAGGAATACCGCACACGCAATGAACACAAGGAAAAATTCCTTGCCGAAGCAATATTGACGGGCGAATTGGATCACCCCAACATTGTTCCGATTTACGACCTTGGTCGGAACAAAGACGGTGAACTCTTTTACTCGATGAAGAATGTGATTGGAACGCCTTGGGATCGAGCAATCGAACAAAAGTCGATTCGCGAAAACATCGAGATTCTTCTCAAGGTTGCGGATGCGGTTGCCTTTGCGCATTCTCGCAGTGTCGTTCACCGCGATTTAAAGCCGGAAAACGTGATGCTTGGCAACTATGGTGAAGTCCTCGTGATGGACTGGGGAATCGCGGTAGCGACGGAGGGTTTTCGTCGGACTGCGAGTATTTTACGATCGCAAGCCATGGGTGGTACTCCAGCGTACATGGCGCCGGAGTTAGCGACGGGCCCCGTGAACGCGATCGGGCAGCCAGCAGATGTCTATTTGCTGGGTGCCATTCTGTTTGAGATTCTTACTGGGACTCCACCGCATTATGGTAACGATGTGATGGAGTGTGTTCGGAACGCATCGCAGAATATTATTCGAGAAACAACGGTGACTGGGGAGTTAATGGAGATCGCAATTCGCGCGATGGCGACTGTCCCCAGACGTCGATTCCGTTCGGTTCAGGCCTTTCAGGCGGCGATTCGACTGTATCAATCGCATAGCGAGAGCATCATGCTTTCCGACAATGCGGAAACAGAACTCAACAAGGCTATTTCGACCAAAGATTATTCAGGGTTCTCTCGGGCCGTTTTTGCATTTGACGAGGCCCTTTCTCTTTGGAATGAAAACGAAGCAGCCACGTTGGGGCTGATGCGTGCCAAAATGGCTTACGCAAAGACAGCTTTTGAAAAGGGGGACTACGATCTTGGCCTGTCACTGCTGAACCCGCAAGACAGTGAGCATCAAGAGCTAGTCAAGAAATTGAAGGCCGCTATTGCGGATCGCGAAGCGAGACAGAATCGGTTTCGAACCATCCGTAAACTCGCCGTTTCCCTCGCCGGCTTCATCATTATTGCAGGCACCATCGCGTTGATAGTGATCTTGCAGCTGTACAGCCGAGCGTCACACCTCAATGCAGAGTTGGATTTATCCCAGGAAGACCTGCGGAGTGAATTGAAGAAGACCGAGCAGGCACTCAAGGCGGAAGAGATCCAAAGGGAATTGGCAATTCGTTCGGGCGAGATCGCCGACAAACGGCGTACCGAAGCGGAAGTAGCACGGCGGAATGCAGAGTTAGCCAGATTGGACTCGGTTGCACAAAAGCAACGTGCAGAAGAGAGTTCCTATTTTGCGGAAATTGGCTTAGTCGGGGCAAGCATCCAACAAAATCAATTCGCGATCGCAGCCGATATTCTGAATCAGCAAGAAAAATCCTTTGCCAAATCAAAGATTCGCCACTGGGAATGGGGTCGCCATCGTTATTTGGTTCGCGGAGGAAGCAACGATGATGCTGTACAAAACGTAAGAACGTTTTCGACCGACGAATCTGTTGAGTGCATCGATTGTTCCTCCGATGGCGTATGGATAGCTGTCGGAATTGCGTCGGGTGAAGTCGATTTATGGAAACGTGGCGAAAAGCGACCGTCGATTCGTTTTCGACATGGTCGTTCTTTGTCCCATCTGGACTTCGATACCACCGGCACATTCATCGCGACGAGTGGTGTTGACGATGACAACACCGGCAGCGTGTGCATTTGGAGACTTCAAGGCGATCAGACTCCTCGGCTTGAAAAAAAGCTCAAAATGAAAGGCAGTGGAGCGACAACCGTCGCCTTTTCCAATGATGCGCAAGCACGGTATGTCGCTGCTGGAGACAACAAGCGGATGGGACGAATATGGAACTGGCGGGAGGATCGAGAGATCAGCCCGCTGCTTGGCCATATCGAAGCCATCACTTCCATCGCGTTCTCGCCGAACAATCAGCTTGTCGCGAGTTCCAGCCGCGATGGAACCGTACGCCTTTGGAAAACAGATAATGGCAAGGAGGTACAGCGTTTCTCCGGACATCAAGCCCCCGCGTTCGCCTTGGCATTTTCGCCCGACGGAAAATGGATCGCTTCCGGAGGTGCCGATCGTCGCATTTTGGTCTGGGACGTTGAGCCACGTGAGGACAATGCTGGACGAATTGATGACGTGCGCAGGCAATTGGAGGGTGAAACACTTCCGCCGCAGCGTTTCCGCACCTTTTTGGGGCACACTGGGACGATACAAGATTTATCCTTCTCTCGCGATGGCAGAAAACTTGTTTCGTCTGGCAACGACAACAATGTCTGTGTCTGGAATGTCGAAACACTTAACTCGGACGAAGCCTCACCGCCAATGATAAAACTGCGCGGTCATGGTGGATGGGTGCGAGCGTGCCGGTTTACGGCCGATGAAACCGAGATCGTGTCGGGAGGCGATGACCGTTCTTGGAAAAGCTGGATGTTCTCCAAATACAGCGAAAAGCAAATCATCAGTGATGGAATCGATCCGATATTGGATGCTCGATTTTCGCCGACCGATCCAATCATCGCGACCGCCCATGCGAATGGAACCGTCGGACTTTGGGATCCAACGCTGGGGGAACGAATTGCGGTCTTGAGCGACGGACATGAATATCTAACCAACAAAGCGAGAATAACTCCGAACGGCAAATTTCTTGCAACGGCTGCCGGAGACAACACGCTTCGAATCTGGGAGGTACAGCGGGGAACACAGATGGCGATGATGGAACATGCGGGGCGTAACGGTGTTTTTTCGCTTTCCCCGAACGGTCAATGGCTGGTTGCAGGGGGAGATGAATTCGGTGTAAGCATTTGGAGCTCGGATGCGATTGGAACACCAACTCGGATTCGCGTTTGGCCAGACAAAAAAGCTGAGAATGCAATCCGGACTACGATTTCGGACGCCACGAGCGTTTCGATATCGGATAATGGAAAACACGTCGTCGTTGGTGACAAAAGTGGTTCGATCGAGTTTTGGGAAGTAGAGCAATCGAGATTGGTCAACAAGGTTTTTGGGCACTCCGAAGCAGTCGTGGCTTGTTTCTTCCTTGCCCCAGAAACCATTCAAGATCCCTCGGAGGCTGTGATGACAGTAAGCTCGGACGGAACCGCCGGTTGGTGGGACTTCAAAACGGGCAAGGAATTACCACGCGAGCGACTTCGCCATCTTTCTCCAGTACAGTTAGCTTCCATCTCACCGAGTGGAAGGTACCTAGTGAGTAGTACCTCTATCGACCAACGCAAAGCGCAATTGTGGTTATGGGATCTAATGACTGGGGAAAAGGTAGGAACGAAAGTTCTGTCAGGTGACCTCGTTCAAGATATGGTTTTTTCCTCGACTTCGACTCCCTCCGTTTACGTGACAACATCGGGGATCGATGACTCGCGGAAAAGGATTTGGCAATGGAATGGCATGCAGGAAAGTTGGAAGGAAGTGGGTAAGTCCGGAATGCTTTCCGAGTCACTATGGGGCGCGATCCCGACCGATGGGGATTCGAATTTAGTGACGTACGGAGGGCGAGGGGCACGCCTTTGGCGAATGCAAGATGGCGTGGAACTGAAGAGCTTTCGACCATCGGCCTCGATCGGTGCGATCGCGTTTGCAGCCAATGGACGCTTGCTAGCATCGGCTAGCGACGACGGAACGGCAATGATATGGGACGTTGAGAAGCGCTCCTCCAAGCAAAAATTGGTTGGGGGGCATTCGGGTGCAATTCGCGATTTGGCCTTTTCGGTGGATGACACGAAACTGATCACATCGGGTGCGGATGGACGAATCGTGGTGTGGGACGTAACTCGAGGCAACCCCATTCAGTCCGGTCGAATTTCCGAGACGGCAGTGGTTGGCAACTCCGTTCGATTCTCTCTAGATGGCGAAACCATCTTGGTGGGTTGCGACGACGACTCCATTCGTTTGTATAATGCGACCACATTGGCCCAAAGTCGCAAACTACCGGGGCACACTGCGGCGGTAACTTGCTCGTCGTTTTCCCTGGACGGACGATGGATTGTTTCCGGCTCACAAGACAAAACGATACGGATCTGGTCGGTTTCGACCGGCAAAGAAATTGCAAGACTCCTCGGGCACTCTGCTCCGTTGACATCGGTTTCATTTTCAAGCGATGGTTTGCGAGTTTTGTCATCGAGCCAGGATACAACGGCCCGGCTTTGGGATGTCGATCGCATTGCTCAATTAGCGGAGAATTCGCCGGAACCTGCTACGGAAGAAAGCGGTGCCGATCTAGGTGAAGTGCTTTTGCTAGAGTTTCATTCGCGAGAAACCACGGTCGCCGAGTTCTCACCAGACGGTCGGTCGATCTTGACGGCAAGTGTCGATGGAAAGGCAGTCCTTTGGCCTTCAGAACGCGTCCCACTTTCGTTGCGAATAAGCAACCCCAATATCACTTATCAACCCAACGACGGCCCCAAGCGGATCGACCCCTTGGCAGTCCTTTGCCAGCCAGGTTCGTTGGACCTCAATGGTGCAAAACTGGATGTGAAATTCGTCAAGGACGAAGGGAATACGAAACGACTTTTTATCGATCAAAGCGATGGAATGTTTGAGATTCAGGGCAGCAAGCTTCACTATCATCCGACCAAGAATACGCAGATTGAGATCGGCAGCTACGAAGAGTGGGTGGGTGTTGGACTGCAGATTATCTTTTCCAAATCAGCGACTCATGCTGGAGCCGAACAATTGGTTCGACACATCGCCTACCAATCGGAATCGCAGACGGAGGCAGGATTGGACGTGAAAAGTACGGTAATCATTCACGTCATGAGTCAAGTTGGACTGTCGGGCAATGCGGAACCGGAGAGCATCCTTATCAGTCATCTAGAAAGTGATCGATAGTGGCGGAGTAGCTACAAAGGTTTTCTAGCGACAGGATTTGCGAGAAGGGATTGAGATTGTCGAACCAGTCTAGGTTGTCTTGAGCTCGCTTCAAACGGCTTCGAAGGTAAACCTTTTGGATTCAATTGTGATCGAGCTAGTGAATCGAACCTTCCATCTCGAGGACTGGCCGTCGATCACCGTTTCCAGCTCGCCTTGGCAGGCAGCGACAGTTTTGGGTTCGCGAAAAATCGCAAAATCAGGGCCAAGTTGGCCAAGAAGGATTTAGCGGATTTTTGTTTAGGGATGGGTACCCAAGGTAGCGTTTTCGCCTTCCGAAATCTATCCCATAAAGAAAGATTTGCGGTCAAATTCCATGACCGAGAGCGGGCGTATTATCAAGAGATCGACGCCGTATCTTCGACTTCGCGAACTGCAAGTTGAGTCGATTCGTGGCCATGCGGTCCCGCAATTACTTCATTTTGATGACGAGTTTCTCGCCATTGAAATGACAATAGTCAGTCCTCCTTTTTGTCTTGACTTTGGTGGCGCTTACCTGGATCGACCACCAGATTTTTAAACCTTTTGGGGACATACCAGGGGTCAGGAACCGTTTCATGCCAGTCATCCCTATTTCAGCCAGAAACTAGCTATGGGACGACCAAAAGGTTCGGCTGACGGTCGCCTGATACGCCTGATTTATCATATGCTCAACCGTGCAAATACTCGGATGACTATCTTTGAGAAGGATGGCGATTTTGAAGCGTTCGAACGTATCCTCCAAGAAGGCGTAGATCGAACGGGAATCGGACTGCTCGCCTACTGCGCATTGCTAGCCAAGCTCGTAATTCGGGCGAAACAATGGCGTTGGAGTAGTCTCCATCGTTGCTCGCAGATTGCAATTCCTGACGATGCGAACGCTCGCCCCATGGCACTAAATAATCGCCACATTTGAATATCAAAGAGACTTTTCAGCAGCAAACTGCACAAAGGTGGTTCTTGGGGTATTGCATCGCAAAATTCAATTGCTTAGTGTGGTGAAGGCTGTCGGACTAAGTGTACGTCCTATCTATTTCCGAACTATAGAGGTGCAACATGAACTGGGTTTCTAAATTGAGTGTCGCGATCATCGCTTTAATGTTAATCAGCTTCGTCGCACCAGATGTGCAAGCGGGTGAAGGCTTGTTCGGGCGATTGAGAAGTAAATCCTGCAAAGCAAAATGTCCTCCAGCGCCCACCTGCGAAGAACTATGCATTCAAAAATGCCTTGAGACTTATTGCAAGCGTGTTAAGTTCTTTGACCAATTTCGATGCACGAATCCAGCTGTCTACAAACTGGGGATGTATTTGGCAAAGTCAGGATATTGTCTCGGTGTAAAAGAGTGCCGTAATCCATGTGCTCGTCAAGCCGTTACGAGGGCTATGGTCGTTGGGGCAGTAGACCCCGAGCAATGCCGAATCAATTACGAGAACTGCATCGCTAGTTATGACGCTTGGCAAAATGGCCTTGCTGGCCCACCTGAGCCTACGACTGCCTGTATTGACATGTACTTTGCCTGTATGGGCATCACAACCGACTGAATCGCGAGAGTTTATTCTTTGCCGTCACCCTTTTGCCCCCTTGCCTGGGTGACGGGGTGACGGGTTTTGACGTTTAATTACGACGTCGAACCAAGCGTATCGTTAGGATGGCAAGGAAACTATCCTTGACAAGATCGGTTCTGAAATTGTTCCGGGCTGTTTCACCTGGAATCGCAGAGGCGAGTTTCCCAAATTTTTGATCATGAATCAACTCTGCGGGAAAACTGAAAATGTTTTTGATGCCCCACGGACTAGGTATTGAGAGGAACGGTTCCCTGCCGGCCTCCTGCCTCATGCCGTTCGTCCTAACGCCATTAAACATTTTCGCGTTTGCATAAAGTGCATCGATAACTGAGGATTGTTCTCCGCAGGTCGCCATGTAAAAGAACTCGTCCCGGGTCGGTATCCGAAACCCATCGACATCCGGTCTGATAATAACTCCAGTTGCATCCTCGAGCTTCGGCTCCGATTCGGCCGGCGAGGACTCTAAGAATTCGTATGCCGGTTCGTATCCGGAAACTTCACTCAACCAATTGCAAAAACGAAAAACCGCGTTTGTGTTGTTGAAATGAGCATAGCCGTTGGTGCTGCTAAGTTCGAATCCAGGCGGGAAGGGTTGCGATTTTGCAAATTCGCTAGCCACTTCAAACCGGATTTTCTCGCTTGTTACCCAGAGATCTTCATCGACGACAATCAGGAAGGGGCTGCTTTTTACTCCTTTGTCGTCCTTGGAAAAAACTGGCGTAAAAACCATTTCGCCAGCAGGCAATCGGATCATGGGGATAGAAATATTAGGCAAAGGTTTCTCAATTTGCCAATCCGATGCGTTTGGCTGCGCTGGAATGAATTCAGTATCGGTTTTTTTCGACCTTGCGATAAACCACTGCGCTGGCATGGCTACGACTGCACCACTCGCGACCGCCTGCCGTTCAATGCGTGCCATGTCACTGGGAGCCTCCAAACTAACTAAACCGATTAACAGGGTCGCTAAAGCATGCAGTTCTGAGTCCAACGGCTTTTCCGCGACTATTTTTTCAAGCTTAGCAGCGCTCCACGATGCCGCCCACGCGGGCTCTTCCAGTGCGCACGCGGCAATTTGGTGGCATAGCACGATAGCGCTCGGTTCATCACTGTGTTCGATAAAGCCTAACGTTCGAAAGTCATCGTTGGCCAAAAATAACCAATGCACCCTCGCAGACAACCGTGAATCGGAGGACGATGCCGGCAAGACGCTGTCTCGCAAATTCGCATTGGCAAAGGCTGTTCGCCAAACCGGCTGCGCATCGATTTCAGATTCATCGATAGCCGTGACGACGCGTTCCGCTTCCAAACTTGCTCCGAGCAAGGCCCCTAACATAGTCAAACGGCGATCGAAGCTCGGTTCACCTAAATACCGCCTCTCCGCATATTCCAATCGAGCAGGACGCTTCAAATTAAGAACCCCTCTCTGAGCAAGTTCAAGCCCAGCTGGATTGGATGCTAAAAAAAGGTCGATGGCAACGACAGCCCTGTTGCGTTCCAATTGCCAAATTTCGTATTGTCCACGAACGACTAACCACGTCCCGCACAATAGAATGGCAACAGCGGCTACCGAGGACAGTAGTTTGGCATATACCAAGCGCCCCGCAGACCGCATCAACTTCCGCTCGGATTCCGTTCGACGCGAATGCGATACCGAGGACTGGATTGCTACCCATTCGGAAACCGAAGGCAAACTGCGATAAGATGGTTCGCTTTCAAAGCGAGCTGCCAGAGAAGTCAGCTTGCTGCGTGCCCGCCCTTGCAAGGTTGATTGTTCGTGTTCAAAAATCCATTCTCTTACGGGCTTCACTAAGTAGTCATGTGTCAAGCTATAGAGAGGTTTCCCATCTCCCCCCTGGCCGACGGCAGAAATCAATCTCAGTTCTTTCTCGAGAACACCGATGGCTTGTTCGAATTCCACTTCGGATTCGGTTTGGAAAACAAGATTGCTCAACGTCTTCTTCGACTTGGGAGAGGACTTCGTTTCAGCAGGCAAAACGGGGAGTAACGCTCGAAGTATTTCACGGCAAAGGGGTGCTACCGAACGATGCGAAATGGGCGCGGTATGCGCATCAAAGGATTCCTCCAAGTACGTTACGGCGGCTCCGTCCATGCCCCCTAGCCGACTAAGTGTCTTCGCCTCCCAAGGGTGCTTTCGCATGAGCTCAGCAAACATGGCCAAACGAACGCAAACTACAAATCCTTCCTGCGACAGCTGCTGAACGGCTAGTTCAATAAAGGAATGCTGCGTGTCCGAAATAGGCTCCGGTGCACTCGGAAGGCATTCATACGCTCTGCCTATCGCTTCTAAAGTGCGTTCCGCATGTTGTGTATTTAGCAGCGGTAGACTCATTGCATTGCGTTGATCGGATAACGAGGATTCCAGCAAGTGCATGAACTGACTGATAGAATTCCAAAAATCGTCTCGAACCAACAACATCGCTTTCAATCCCGAACCATCGCATTGCCGTAGCGATTGCACTAGCTCATGCTGTAAATCCAGGGGCGTGTTTGCAAGGTACTGCTCAAACTGATCCAAGACGATCAACGTTGTTTCGTTAGACTTCTGATGACGAATGAATGCTAACATGGATGTCAAATCCGAATGCGATGTGCTTTCCGGGAAGTGCTTGTGTAGCCGGGACAAAAGCGCTTGGACCGGACGCTCAACCGTAAAGTCCACGTAGACAGTATTGGTCGTTTGCCGAATCTCTGGGATCAAGCCCGCTTTGACGAACGAGCTCTTGCCGGAACCACTGGGACCATAGAGCACTCCTACGCAATGCGCCCGTTCACCGTCCTGGGTAGCAACCCAGTTCTTCCAAAATCGAATCGAAAGTGGCGTGCCCTGCGCTGTACGGGCACCAGGAAGTAGCTTCAAGAAAAAGAAATGATCCTCATCATCAAACGACTGAAGTCCCCTGGGAACGATAGGGAGCAGGTCCGACTGACCAAGATTCAAGCTACTTGATTCCGTACCATGTAGTTGTTCGGTTTTGGAGATTATGTTTGTCGAGCCCGCATTTTGGTTTGAGGTAGTCGAGTTTCGACCTACTTCCTGGATCGCAGCGGGATTGGCTTGCACGATGTTCGGAGAAGCGTTCGACACGTGCGGGGCGGTCGTATTCGAGTCTTCTAAGCTACTCTGGACCATTTCAAGATCCTCCAACAACTCGGTCGCCGACTGAAAACGGTCCATCATGCATTGCGAAAGACATCGCAAGCAAAATTGATCGAGCGATTGTGGAACATCCGGCCTACGCTGCCTAAGAGACGGAGCATCCCCTTTTAAGATGCTTTGAAAGAGTGCATTAGGATCGGTTGCGCGAAAGGGTGGCTTGGAAGTAAGTAGCTCGTACAGAACAACACCGAATCCCCAGATGTCTGTTCTCCCATCAATCCGATGGGTTTCTCCCAAGACCTGCTCGGGAGCCATGTAACGCTGCGTGCCCGCGATTTGCTGTTTGTTCCAAGCGGGCATGTCATCCGAAAGCGCCAATCCAAAGTCCGTGAGCTTTACCGTGTCGTCCCCGCCAATCAAGATGTTCGCGGGCTTGAGATCCCTATGTATCAGTCCTTTGCTATGCAAATGCGAAAGTGCCAACGCAACTTGTTTCATCAGCATCAAGGCTCGTCGAATGGAAATGGGTTGTGAACCGGCCAACTCATGCCCCAAAGTGACACCAGCCACATACTCCATGATCAGGTATGGGTAGTTATTCCAAACTCCTGTGTCAAAAACCCGTACCACATTCGGATGATCTAAGCTCGCGGCAGATCTCGCTTCTGCAATCAACGAAAACTGCCTGCTCCGCTCCGATGATTCGTGCGATCGCGAAATCTTGATGCACACGACGCGCCTGAGAACGCTGTCTTCACCGACGAATACGACGCCGAATCCGCCTGCACCGATCCGCTTCCGAATCACGTATCGGCCAATGCGACTTCCTGGCTCCAGTTGATAGATCTCGTCTGAACTTACGGACAGATCAACCGCAGATGTCACCTGTTTGGTGGGCGTATTATCGTTATCCGCCAATTCAAAACTGCTGTCTTCGGATTGCGTCATCTTAAACCCACTCTTGCGCCTACTCGTGCAACGTTCAGAAATTTAGCCCCTCGCCTAAAATGGAATTGAGTTAAATTGTATCCGATCTATGTCGCCAGTTGGAGCCTCATGACACTCATCCTTTCTTAAGCACACGACGAGAAACAGGGCGCAAGAAACCCCCAAAAAGAGTACGATTGATTCATCAGCCGTCAAAAACAACCGTTGACGCATTTCCCCTTCTCCGAAAGTTCAACGATGAATACGCGTTGCCGCAACGATATAACTGGTTGCTGAAATCGATTACAAAGCACGCCGAGCAAATGGAAAGAAACATCGGATACCGTCGCCGAGACGTGGAATGACGAGACAGCCAAGACTTTTACTCGCAAAGCCTAGGCGAAGTCGAACCTATCCGGAAGCGCATGATGGCTTCACTCCTGGAAGCATCAGATCTTGTGCACAAAATGGAGAAATCGGTGCTCGACACCGACAAATTCGAGTGAGTTTTTGAGCGACCAGAACATCGCGGCGTTCCTCAGTCACCCTCCCCAGCAGTTGCAAGCGGTTAAACTGCGTCCTCTGAAAGAAAGATATTTGGCATCGCTGGCGTTTGGCCGGAATCCTAACTGGCTTCAACGTCCAGGTTGACGTAAACTAAGTATGAGATAGTACGAACCAACCAAAAAAGAATCCCAAAATGCAATGGAAGCGATGTTTGTTCTACCGTCTCAACGTCGCCTCCAGTTGCAGTTAACTTCGAAGCAGGATCCAGGCTGCGCTCAGTTTGAAAGCTTGAATCGCGACAAGCTCATTCGGTTCCAACGGAATCGATGTGCCTTTCACTGGAAGTCTATTGCTTTAGGAGAGTCGGCACTTTACCCAAGCTACCACACAAACATTCAATCCTTCGGTGACGAGTTTGCACTTCGAACGTATCCTCCAAGAAGGCGTAGATCGAACGGGAATCGGACTGCTCGCCTACAGCGTGATGTCCAATTACTGGCACAATTGGCGTCACTTCGAAAAAGCGTCAAGCGAGGTTGTCCGTACGGAGAAGAATCATGGTCGGCAAAGAGCGTAGCTCGTTTAGGACTAGAAAGCACCCTTCGTCCTCACGGTAGACCCCAAAATCATAAAAAAGGTTCCTGACACCTTTTCTGACGAGTGACACGATCGAACCAACACGAACAAACAGATTGCATTCGAGGCGAACGGGGAGCAAGTCACAATCAAAATTGTTGGTCGGACGTCAAAGGTGCTGGATTAACCTACTGGTGGTGTAGCTCCACCATCAAGCGTGTTGGGCGGCTTAGGATTCGGTACCCCTGTGCCCAACAAATCTGGATCATCGTCGCCCGTACCGAATAACTTGTGAACCCTGGTGATATTGAAAACCTCGAGGAGGTTGGGACTGATGTTGGCCATTCGTAGGTAAAGTGATTGCTGTTTGGCCGCCTCGCTGAGAAGCACAAGTTTGCCTATCATCGCTGACGACATGAATAGAACACCTCGAAAATCGACCAACAACGTTTTACCAGTTCGTACCGCTCGCTCGCAGACGTCAAGAAGTCCATCGCCAACCTCTTGGATTTGAGTTTCCCCCACAATCTTCGCGTCGGTGACGAGCACGATGATCTTTTCCGGCGTCTCGTGGAAGCGAAGCGTCATGGAAGTGGTCCAATGCATCAGACAGCAGTTACGAGCGGCGAACGAATAAATTCACACGATGGCACCGAGGAAGAGTATCGTTAGATCATGCGTTTCCGCGTTTGTCAAATTAATTATGACTCGTTCCACACCTTCAAAAACCGCCCGCAAAGATTCTGGCGATCTCTGCAAGTCCGATCGGTTTTTGCGCAGTCTTGCCTAATTCCTATTTAGGACGAACTGGCTATGATCAAGGTCTATTAGTTCAATATTCCAGTTTTCGAGTTCCGACTATGCCATACCTGGACGTCATTACGGGCTCCGCCATGGGAAGCCGCTATTCCTTGAAAAAAAGTCAATATCTTCTTGGGCGACACCAAGAATGTGAAATCGTCTTAGAAAGCGGGGCCGTTTCACGTCAACATGCTCGAATTTCAAAGAGCGGCAACAATTTCGTTCTGGAAGACCTTGAGAGCCGCAATGGTTGTTACGTAAACGGACGACGGATCGGCGAGCCCACCATGTTGAATGAAGGGGATACGATCCGCATTCGTGACTTCGAACTCAATTACCACGAGGAATCGCAATCCTCCGATTTGACGGCGAACCCCGCTCCCGACGGATCCTCCCTAGAAATCATGATCGTGGAGGATGATTCCGATAGCAGCCCAACCCGATCGGTAACCGCCAAACTGGATGTACGAGGTATTCAGTACGGTATGCAATTGAACGCATCCCCTGAAGCGAGGCTGGCCTCGATTCTTGAGATCGCCAAGAATCTCGCTCGGGCGGTCTCGCTAGATGCAGTTTTGCCCAAAGTGCTCGACACCTTGTTCACCGTCTTCCTTCAAGCCGACCGAGGATTTATTTTTCTCAATGATGCGGAAGGCAAGCTTACGCGAAATTGGCACAAATATCCACGTGCCGATAAAGAGGAAAAAATTTGTGTCTCAATGACCGTATTTCGAGAAGTCATGCAAACCAAGGAGGCAATCCTCTCGCAAGATGCCGCGAGTGACTCGCGGTTTGAGTCGAACCAGAGTATAGCCGATAGCCAAATTCGATCCATGATAGTTGCCCCCTTGCTCAACAGCGCCGGAGAATCGATCGGCGTCATTCAAATCGATACGCTTCAGCAGAAAGGCAGATTTAAACGTAAGGATCTCGAAGTTTTAATTGGAGTTGCCAATTTTGCTGGTATTGCGATTGAAAATGCTCAACTCCATCAAGAAGCGGTCGAGCAAGAAAAGGTGAAACAAGATTTGGCCTTAGCAAAGAAAGTGCAACTTGCCTTCTTGCCCAACGCCGCACCGCCGATTTCTGGTTATGCTTTTTTTCAGTACTACAACTCAGCTAAACAAATCGGTGGTGACTATTTTGACTACATTGAGCTAGATCGAAATCGAATGGCGATCGTGATCGCGGATGTGGTTGGACACGGAATAGAAGCTGCCATGTTAATGGCCAAGTTATCCGCAGAGACACGTTACTCATTCGCATCGGTTGACGATCCTCGCCAAGCCATGGCGACGATCAATGACCGCATGACGGCCCTAGGTGTTTTTAAGATGATTACCATGGCGGTCGTCATTTTAGACCATGTGGCTCACAGGGCAACCATTATCATCGCTGGTCATATGGCTCCGTTCCTGTATACGGCGGCCCAAACAATTGTAGAGCCCGGTAATCAAGTGGGCGGACCACCGCTTGGTCTTGAGTCCAGCGTAGACATCGCCATTCGCAGCTACAACGGTATTGCATTCGATGCATTCGAGTTGGAATTGCAACCAGGAGAGTCGCTGACATTGTACACGGACGGAATCCATGAAGCTCCAAACGCACAGGACGTACGGTTCTCGATCGATCGAGTGCGAAACATTGTTGGAGAAAGCGGGGGGGACATCCAAAAGGCCGGCGATGAAATTGTGGATCGAGTCACAAAGCACATCGTGGGCTGCTCTCAAGAAGACGATATGTGTCTTGTGATCGTCGGACGACGCGAGCAGTCTATCCAATGATGTCGAACGTGGATACCGGCAATTCATCTATGGTGTTCGGGGACGATGAAGCTAATTTCAAAACGTTGGCTCCTGCTGGACAAGCCAGCAGGGGGCCTTTGGAGCATACCCCACATTGTAAAAGTGACTTACCCTGGAATCGGACCGCTTCAAGATGACTATAGTAAGCCGAGTTGCTATCATGGGACAATCCCGTCCCATTCCCACCCGTCTACTGCTCGGCACTTTCCCCATGGGGCCACTCCGTCTCATTATCCGCTTTATCTGTGGCTCCGCCCTCAAAGGTGAAGTGATCCGCTAACCAACCATGGTTCCAATCCTTGAACCCATTCCTACTTCACGCTCGACGCGATTTTCTCACCGGCATCAGTCGCAGCTGCGCAGGTATCGCGGCGTCCAAAAAGCTATTTCCTAACAGTACCGCCGGAACTTTTGGTGGTGGTCTGCTGGCCCTGGCCCTTCTTGGCTTTGCCTTGGACCTGCCCACGGTGACGACGGCAGTGGCGGTGGCTGCGCCGGCGGAGGAGCAGGATTTCGCGGCGCTAAAGGCGGAGACGACGAAGGTCTTCAAGGATAGTGTCACGCCCTTCTTCAAGACCTACTGCACGAAGTGTCACGGGGATTCGAGGATGGAGGGCGGCATCAACTTTTCCCCTTCGCTGAAGGATCCCGGCGTTCCCTCCTCGACCAAGACATGGAACCAAGCGCTGGCCAATGTGAAGGCCCACGACATGCCACCGGAGGATGCGCGCAAGCAGCCGACCGATGAGGAGCGGCAGATGTTCGTAAACTGGGTGGGGACGATCAAATTTCTCAGCCCGAAGGACCCGGGCGCGTTTGTGATCCGTCGGCTGACCAAAGTGGAATATGGCAATACGCTGCGGGATCTCTTCGGAGTAGACCCGGCGATCGCGGCGGAGTTGCCGGATGAAGCGTTCGGTGAGGGGTATCTCAATACGCTGTCGCCCCTCCAGTCGGAGCAATATCTTGGCATCGCCAATGAGACGCTGGAGCGGATTTTGGCACCCAAAGATCAGCCGCCGACGGAGGTGCAAAAGCGGCTCTTTGGCGACACGCCCGCGCCTGGCGCGGATCTCCGCGTGGAGGCGAAAACGGTCGGGAGCAAGCTGGCTCGAAGCGCTTATCGCCGGCCAGCCTCGGAAGCGGAGCTGGATCTTTTGGTGCGGGTCTTCGATCTGGCGCAGGAAAACAAGCTCGACTACCCGGCATCGTTGCGCTTGATGCTCAAGGCCGTCCTCGTTTCTCCGCAGTTCCTCTTCATCACTCCGGACAAGGAGCCGGAAGCTGGGCAGACGATTGCGCCGCTGGATGACTATCAACTGGCGTCGCGTCTATCGTATCTGCTCTGGGCGACGATGCCAGATGCGGAACTATCCGCGCTCGCTGATAACGGCACTCTTCACGAACAGTCGGTCCTCCAGGCGCAGGTGAAGCGGCTGCTCTCCGATCCGCGGTCGCGGGCGTTGTTCGATGGCTTCGGCGCGCAGTGGCTCGGCCTCATGGGGCTGGAGAGCAAGACCTTCGACACCGCGATGTTTCCG
>JAYTVM010000270.1:0-1633 GCA_043743995.1 Pirellula sp.
ATGCTGCCATTGGGCTGCTGAGCGTAGCGAAGCAGCCCAATGGCAGCATTGTCGCCCTCTAATGGTGGAAATCGAAGAAGCGACTAAGTGGTACCAACAACTAGTTGTTTAGCCATGATGCATCGCCACTTACCTATTCGACGTTGTAGTGTTCGAAGTGTTTTGTCGTCCGCGTACTTTTCTGGTTTCGCTGCTTGAAGTCGTTCAAGCAACGAGGATGCAGCAACATCTGGTTCCTTTTGTAGCCATTCAAGAATGGTCGTCCAATCGCCTTCGAATGGATCGAGCCGTGTGCGATATTCTCGTACTCTTGTCGGTTTGGGCTGATGCGTTGGTCTTGATTCCCCCTGCTCCCAAAGTCGCGGCAACTTTGAGAGAAAATCATCGAGACTGTTTTTTTGCTCGGTGGACACTTCATCGTTGCTTGACAACGCAACCAACGCCGCTTGCGTGTTTCGAATCTCGTGGAGTAGTTGAAGGGGATCTTTGTCCCTTAGTTCCTTCAACAAGAACTCTTTCGTTTCAGCCGAAACTCTTGGATCTTTGATCAGTCGCGAGCACGGCGTTTGCGGCGCGTGAAATTTCTTCTTGACCTTAGAGCCGATACGACTCTTGCTTTCCAGTTTGAATGATGGCTGAAACATGTTTACGTACCAACGAACTTTCCCATACAAGTGCGAAATCGTTTGACAGGCAATAGCTCCAGAGTAGCGATGATATCCGAGATACCTTCGAACGATTGCTCCGTTCTTTTGTTCGATCCAGGCTTGGTCGTTTTTCTTATACGGACGAGAACGTGTGAAGGTGATTTCCTTAGACTTACAGTACTCAATGAGCGATTCATTGATGAACGAGCTGTCGTTGTCGGTGTTGATCCCAACGATCGGAAATGGGAATCGCTTTCGAAGCAACTCCATCGTCTCAACGACGAGTGACTGTTCGCGGATTAGGATTGGAATATACTCCGTCCAGCCTGACGAAACATCCGTCGCTACCAGGCTGTGAATGAAAGCACCCGAGAGATTTCCACCGCAATGCGCGACAAAATCGACCTCTAAACTTCCCGGGGCGACGTCCACCCACTCAGTGAAGGTCTTCACCTTGACACTTGCGCGAGTTTTACGATTGGGACGAGTCCACTTGCGACCGCTTGCATGCTCGCGAAATGGACGCAGAAGTCGGTCTATGGTCGCTGCACTTACACTTAAGACGAGACTTTTAACAGTCGGATCGAGGTTCATGTGACCATGCCCTTCCATTGACTTTAGCAGGTCAGGGAGAACTACCTTTAGTCGTTTACCGCACAGTCGATCCGACGATTCCCAAAGCGTCACGAGGACATCTTTAACGGCATCGTGGTAAATCTTGCGACCAACAAAAATCGTTTTTGATGCAGTAGCAAGAATAGGCTCCGATAGAAGCCGCACAGCATGCTTTCGATGATGACCAGTTACAGCCACAAGCTCATCAAGTATTCGAGTCTTGTCCTTTTTGTTTGCGCCAAGGTATCGTTCACGGATGATTCCAACCAACTCTGATTTCGCTAGCATTTCCATAGCAAAGCACTCCACGTTTGGGTAACAACCTATTGAGGCAACCACAATCGTTCGGTAGCGCTTTCGTTGAGGCAATG
>JAYTVM010000271.1:0-1633 GCA_043743995.1 Pirellula sp.
CGACTCCGGCCGACTCAAAGGGTACCGCATCCCCGGTTCACAAGACCGACGCATTCCCCGAGAGTATCTAATCAGGTTTCTCAAAGAGCATGGAATGCCACTTGGGGACCTGGAAGATGAGGCCATGGCCAAAGTTTTGATCGTTGCTCAGGATCAGGTCTTGATCGAAAACTTGAAACGCGAACTACCGCAGGAACGAAGCTTCAAAGTTTCGGTTGCTGCTAGCGGTTTCGAAGCGGGAATCCAAGCGGAAAGTTTCCACCCAGATTGCATGATCGTCGACTTCTCAGTCGGCAAATTAGAAGCCTTGCAAATCTGCCAAAACCTACGCAAAAATGCGGATTTCACCGAGATCATCTTGATTGCATTGCTGCCAGATGACGGCAATACAATGAGCTTCGATCGCTCAAGTATTAACGAGACTTTCAAGAAGCCATTTGATGCTCGTCTTTTGGCTGAAAGACTTCGAACGCTGATCGGGGCTAAGAAGGAATTGGTTTAATCCACCAAAGATCCTTTATTCCGAAACGAAACAAACCTTCGCTGGCAAAATCAGCGAAGGTTTTTTCGTTTCTACTGCCGATAAGACTCGCATCATGTTTTCGCTCAAAAAACGTCACGTGGTGATCGCAGGTATCCTCGGAGGCTTTGCCATCGCCTTCCACGATTCCACCGTCGCAGTCTGGCAACAACTGCAAACCAAACTGGCTGCGCTCTCCACGGCCACTTCAGGTCCAGTTCCAAGCCCAAGCCCAACCATAGCCTCTGACAGTTCAACTTGGCCCAACAACTCCACCCAGCTTGAAAACCCACCTAGTCGGTTCGTCTCCAATTCCTCCTTGGGAGAGCATATGCGAGCCAACGATGCAACGTTGGAAACATCCGCCAATCCAAGACCCACGCAATCTGCAACACCCGCCTGGCCGATGGCTTCGAGCAAACTGCAGTCGACACGACCAGCCAGTCCAAACCAATTGCCCACCATCCGTATCGCTTCCTTTAGTCTGGAAGCCTTTGGCGAATCCAAACTCAAAAAGGCTGCCGTGGTTGAAACCATCGCCCGCATGATTCGGCAGTTTGATGTCATCGCTCTGCAGCATATTCAGTCCAAACACCAAAACATAGTGCCTGAGTTGCTCGACAAAGTCAATCAAAGCGATCGACGCTTCGATTACTGTATCGGCCCACGCGTCGGATCTGCGAGCAATCAACAGCAGTACGCGTTTTTGTTCGACACCGATCGCATCGAAACGGACCGACCACAACTCTACACCATCGATGACCCACAAGCCTTGATCGAATTCGACCCGCTCGTTGGTTGGTTCCGTTGCAAAGCGGTTCCACCGGACAAGGCCTTCACGTTCACTCTAGTAAACCTGCGCCTCGATCCCTTGTCGAACGGCAGGGAGCTGAAGCTGCTACCCGACTTAATACGGAGCGTCCGGCAAGACGGCAGGTCCGAGGACGACATCCTCGTGCTTGGCAACTTCGGCTACTCGGATAGCGAGATGAGTTCACTTCAAAACACCGGCATGCTCTGCGCGTTGGAGGGGGTGCCGACCACGGTTACGGGTGAAGCCATGCTCGACAACATAGTGTTCCCTGCCCGTGCAACCGACGAATTCACAGGTCG
>JAYTVM010000272.1:0-19489 GCA_043743995.1 Pirellula sp.
GTAGCCAAACCTACATATCGACTACATCGGTTTTAAGGACGGAGCGATCGATATGGACCTGCAAAATTTGCGAGGAACAAAAACGGAACTGAAAAAATTTCTTAGATTCGGTCGTAATAGCAAATTTCATAGAGCCCAGGACAGGCCCTGCCAACAGTGCCACACGTGAATGGCCCTGCCAAGAGCAAGCGTGCGCAGACCTCCTATGGCAACAGTGTTAGTGTAACACGTCTTACATCCATAACGGACTGACCTGGGATGTCGATCGCCCGCAGTGTGAATTGCCCTTGGCCAGCAGGCAAGGCGATCTCGCCAAGCTTCAGCGTATGGAAATCCTTCATCTGACTTTCGCCATCTGGTCGCGGAAGTGTGTCTTGATTTGTGTAAAGTGGCGGATCCCAACCGGGCTCGACTTTGCCATTCAATCGGACGTCTTGAAAGGAAATTTCAATTGTCGAGCCAGCATCTGACACTTTGCAAGTGTAGTCGATCGTGACTTCATAGCGACCAGCGGCATGAACATCGAGCAGCCATAGCATGCTGTCCTCCTTCTTCGTCCAGTTCACAAAATACGAGCAATTCGGGGCACCACTACTCCGTTTCACGCTTCCGAGCGGCTCGCCGTCGCGAGCTGGTAACATCGCAATAGGAAATTCCCGGTATCCGACTGGGATAGGTCGGGGGTCGACAGCACTGCCGCCCAAAAGGTTTTTCTTACCCGCCTGAGCTTTGGGTTTCGTCGCGTCACCTGCACGCAGCATTTCTTCACGCCAAGCTTTAACGGATTCAGCCAGTTTAGAAGCTAGGACGGTATCCGTGTCGTTAATCGATTTGGTTTGTCCCGGATCTGCGAGCATGTCAAACAACTTTCCGGCGCTATCTAGGCGATGAGTCTGAGTACGTACGCTTACATTACCTCCCCAGGTGGAGAAGAGCATGCGGTCCGGCCACGGAACAGATTGTTTGAGCATCAACGGGCTTAGATCGAGACCATCCAGCGGCTTGTCCCCTACTCGCTTCACGCCGGTCAATGCAGTAAGGGTAGGTAGCAAATCGATGGCACCCGCAATCTGGGTGACGGTATGGCCCGCTGGGATTTTCACTGGCCAGCGAAGGTAGCAGACCGAGCGTACTCCACCTTCGTCGGTGGTTCCTTTCTTGCCTTTCATACCGCCGGTCCAACGCATGGAGTTCGGGCCGTTATCGGAAAAATAGAGTATCAACGTGTTTGCGTCGAGCTTGTGCTCTTGCAACTTCGCCAGCACGCGTCCCACATTCATGTCTTGATTTTCCAGCATGGCAAGTGCACAACGGGTTTCATTAACAACTTCTTTGTTTGGGTCCGTTGCTGTTTGGGTGATGGTCTTGTCTTTGAATCGTTGCCAGTCTTGAGCGGGTGCCGCCCAGGGCGAGTGGGGTGTGGTGAAAGGCACATAGCATAGGAACGGTTTGTCTTTGTTCTTTTCAATGAAGCCAAGTGCGCGATCTGTGCAGACATCGACGATATAGCCCGAGGTGCGAATCATCCGTCCATTTTCCTCGAGCGGAGCATCGAAGTACTCACCCCAATGGCCTGAAGAGTGCCCGAAGTATTCATCAAAGCCGCGTGCCATCGGATGGTAGGGCCATTGACTTCCATTGTGCCATTTACCAAACGCACCCGTGGCGTAACCCGCTGCCTTGAATGCGTCCGCGATGGTTTTTTCATCCAAGTCCAGTCGTTCCAGTCCAGTGGAGACGCCTCGAACGCCGCCGCGTGGATGATATCTACCAGTCAGGAACTCGGCCCGAGTAGGAGCACAGACTGGGCAGACGTAAAAGCGATCGAGCGATACACCGCCTTGAGCGATCGAGTCGATATTGGGTGTGCGAATCTGCGTATTCCCCGAATGGCTGAAATCCCCCCAGCCCGCATCGTCCGCTAAAAAAATGACAATGTTCGGTTGCGTCGCGGCCTGGAGCGGGACGCTGAGCAGTATCAACAAGCAAGAGACGAAAATCGCAGTTTTCATAGGTTAGGTTAGGATGGGTTGGTTGGTTGGTGCGTTGTTGGGGAATCGCTCAATTGCGGTGATATCGTCCAAGTGTCGTGTGGCACGTCCATGAGGGTACGAAGGGCGTGGTGAATCGCTAGACACATTTGCTACTAAGGCAACCAACCTACGACTACTTGGCTTTGGCTTTAATCTTGGCTGGTTTTTCTGTGCTTTCTGGCACAATGTTTGCGATCAAACGAGGTACATAACTATCGTATCGATTATCTGGCGATGGCCCTTTTGGGTTGATCGCGGCAATTTCGTCATGCAGAGGCTTAGCCACGTCGCCTAGCGCTTCAATGGCGGCAAGCGCAGGCATCGCGGTCAGAACTCCGTTGGTCTCCGGTGACGCGAGGGAGCCAAGTGTCTTGAGGGCCGACGCCCGCAAGGCTCCGTCACTGTACAAACCAAGTGCTTGTGCGGCCACAATTCGAACGCTCGGCGATTCATCCGACAACGCCGCTTGCAAGACTGCCTTGTTGGCTGAGACGGTATCAGCCCCTCGTATCAACAGGCCAAGTGCTCCCCAATAGCGAACTGCGCTGTCCTTGTCGTTCAACAAAGCCATCAGTTCCTTCGTATCGGCAGGGTTAGAACGAGAGCTGAGTTCAGCCGCCGAAACAATTCGCTCTAAAGGAAACTTGGCCAAGTCATGGGCTGTATCGTAAGGCGTTGAGCCTTCGGAACGAGTGTGGATTTCCCGTTCTGGCAGAAAGCAAATATCGTGAATTTTCAAAACATGTTCGCGCTGAGCGCCACGCATTTTTTCTAAAATGCGGACGTGCTCGGGTGATTGATACAAATTATGAACTTCATCGCGGTCGGACGAGAGGTCGTATAGTTCCTCAACCGCCTTTGGCACCCGCCAAAAAAGCGATTGTTCTTCATTCGTTTTACCTGCGATAAAGAGTTCATTCCAAACGCGAGTGGTGGGCGTCTCGAATTGATAAGCGACACGCTGAGCCTGTGAGACATGCGGCATGTAGTTTCTTAGGTAGACAAAACGTCCATCCGTGACACTGCGCACCATATCCATGCGTTCGTCCATACGGCCACGTTGGCCATAAATAAACGGTTGCGGTTGACTCTGATGCGGACCAGCGAAAGCGTACCCCTGCATCCATTCTGGCGGCTTAATGCCGACCAAACTAAGGACAGTCGGAGCAAGATCCACGAAGCTCACAAGTCGATCGGACGAACTACCCGCCTTGTACTCTTTCGGTGCAAGGTGCTCCCATTTTTTGGGGAAGTAAACCACCATGGGCACGTGCAGGCCCGAGTTCGATGGCCAACGCTTGCTGCGAGGCATTCCGCTGCCATGATCTCCGTAATAGAAGACGATCGTGTCGTCGGCTAATCCAGCATCGGCAATTTCTTTTAGATGGCGACCGGCATCCGCATCTGCTTCGCTCACCTTGTCATAATACTGAGCCCAGTCTTCGCGAACTTCTGGTGTGTCAGGATGATAGGCAGGCACGCGTACACTGGCAGGATCCGTGATCTGCTTGTGAGGGCGGGTTCGAATCTGGCTTTCATGACTTTTGGTCGAATTAAAAATGGCAAAAAAGGGTTGGCCAGCGGCACGATTCTTCCAGTGGGCTTTGTTGGAACTATCGTCCCAGACCTTTCCGGGTTCGCGCAGGTTGTAGTCGGTTTTGCTGTTGTTAGTGCAGTAAAAACTTGCCTCCCGCAGGTATTGCGGGACCATTTTGGTTCCGGTTGGCATCGAAACCATGGAACGCATGTGCAGGCCACCGCTACTAGATGGGTACATACCAGAAATGATCGCGGTACGGGCGGGCGCACACACAGGGGCAACGGACCAAGCGTGCTTAAACATCATCCCTTTTGCGGCGAGCGCGTCGATATTTGGAGTCCGTGCAAGTTTATCTCCGTAACATCCCATCTCGGGACCGTGGTCTTCGCTGGTAACCCAAAGTATGTTGGGTTGGTTTGCAGCGAACATGCACTTGGGTAAAACAGCAATTACCAAGAGGACTACTATTTTTTGCAGTGGTATAGTACTTTTCATAATCGGAATGTCATGAGAGAGGGAGAGGATTCTTTCGCCGGCGAATGGAAAATCGGGTTGGCTGTTTCGCTGACCAAATCGAGTGAAGAAATGCTCACATTATTCGAAAGTGGTCAACGTTAATTCGCTCCGAGCGTTGACCTTCACTTCATCTGGAAAAAACCATGCTGGCTTGAATTGACGACTGGCATACAAAGGGAGCATGTTTGCGAAATAAGGAGAGTTTGGATCCTCAGAGACTCCAAATGGCAAACAACTGATCGCGTTCGTCTTACCCGAAAAATCGACAATCATTCCATAGCTTGATCCGCCTGAACAATATCGTTTCCCTTCCCGGATCTCGCCGTTGGTTGGACAAAGTGCAGGGCCGGCCTTGCTGCCGATCCCGCCAGATCCGGCGACGCCAATTTCGATGTCGCCACGGCGAATACGGCTGAATTCTTTCCATGGGACATCGATCGAGCCAAACTGCTGTTGAACTTGTTTGGCGACTTTTACGACACCCATTGCGATGACCGCTGGGTCCTTTCCGTTTACTACCGCATTGAACGCATTGTCTTTGGCGAGATAGTGGAAAAGAACGGCACCTCGCGATTCCAAGTCCGTTCGCCTATCCCACTTCTTTAAGATTGCAATTGAATTTTTGAGTAATTCCTTATTATCTTCTGCACCCGATGAGTCGGCCGTGTAGATCCGAGCAAGGTACTCGTCATCCACCTCCACCATGGTATCGGTTGCATAAGTTTTCATCTCTTCAAAGGTCAACGCTTGATCATTGCGAATGAGATGATCAAGTCGTCGCAGTCGACTGTTGGCTTGGTGGTCGTTCATGTAAGACGGAAAGTCTTTTAGATTAGGTGCCCCGTCAGGAGTTACGTTATGCGGTCCGCTATTCGTATTGACCAAATAGCCAGCCGATGGGTTGGCTACCTGGGGCAAGTCCTCGAGCGGGTGAAAGCCTTGCCAACGCGCCCACGCTTGATCACCGGGACGAAGTTGGTTGGATGCAATTCGGGTGTCCCGTTTGGGAACTCGCCCATTGCTGATGTAGAAAATATCTCCGTGTTTGTCGGCATACAAAATATTGAACATTACCAGCCCAAGGGGTTTGATCGAGTTGCGAAACTCGGTCATCGTCGTCGCTCGCATCATGTGGTACAACTGGTCAGCGCGGCTCGTATCATTCGAGATTGGCAATGCAAACACGTAGGCAATCCCGTCTTTCACAGCGACAACCGGTCCGACCTCGGTCCGCAACGACGTAATCGCGCGTTCGTCAAAGCCACTTTCTTGCTTGACCTTGATTTTGTTCAGGGCCACGTCGAACTTTTCCCAACCGTTGATTCCTTTGTACTGCGTCGGATCCTCTGGGTTGACTGAAAACGTAAACACATCGCCCAGGTCAGGACCGTTGACCGTCATGCACCAAGCGGTCTGTTCGGTGCGTCCCATCGAAACATAGGGACTTCCAAGGAAACACGCTCCCATCGCATTGATTTCGGGGCCGACGAGATGCATTTCGTACCAACGAAAAAAGCTGCTTAATCGCAGGTGCGGATCCATGGATAGCATGCAGGCGCCCGAAGCAGATCGTTTCGGTGAAACCGCAAACTGATTCGATCCGAACTCAGCACCCAGGTTCGCTGCCGGAAGGTTGTGAGACAATTTGATTCCGCCAGCGATCAAATCGTTGCGGCAATTGCTAAGTGCGAACATGGTATCGATGTACATCGCAAACGCGATAACTTCCTGCGGTTCAACGGGCTTGATCCATTCAGGAATCTGTTGTCTTTTCTGAAGAATATAGCGATTCACGCCAGCCGCGAAGCCTTCCCATTGCGTTTTGATTTCGGGATCCAGCTTTGCGAATAGCTCGCGCGCACGCTGTGGGATCTGCAGCGCCTGAATCAAAACGTCCGTCTGCAACTCGGCAATCCCTGCTTGTTCGGCCGCTCGACCTTGGCTGCGCAAGTAGTTCATGGCAAGGATTTCTAACTGATCTTCTGCTTGGGCGTATCCCACGCCAAAAAACAGGCTGCGATTGTCGCGAGCGATGATGTGTGGCACCCCAAACGCATCGCGAACAACCAAGACCCGACCAGCATCGGGGGCACCATAGCTATCTGGAAATTCTGCGTTCGTCACACTCAATGTGGATGTGAGACTCAGCAGGAACGCCAGCAATGGAAAAAGCGATTTCATAGACAATTCCGCCTCTTTTTGGAACAATCGATATTCAATTCATCGAACGCCGACCATGAACGAACCATTTTCAAGTATACAAACATGGTTTGGAAGTGCGAGGCCACCCCTGCCACCAAGTTTAGGCTAAGAGATGAAAATACCGGCTGGAAATCGGAAAAAAGCCAACGTGTCTTTGCGCAAGAAGATGCTCTTTTCTGCGCTGACGACCGTGTTGTTTTTCGCAATGCTTGAGTGCGTTTTGACGTTGGTAGGAGTCGCACCGCAGACAAATACCGAAGATCCTTTCGTCGGATTCTCCGGGCTTTTGCCATTGATGGAATCTTCGACCAATGCACAAGGTGAGCAGGTACTCTCCACCGCCCAAAACAAACGTCATTGGTTCAATGCACAGTCCTTTCCGAAGACCAAAAGCAAAGGAACCAAGCGAGTTTTTTGTATGGGTGGATCGACAACCTATGGCCATCCCTATTGGGATTCGACCTCGTTTCCAGGATGGATGCGAGAGTTCCTTCCGATCGTAGATTCGTCCCACAAATGGGAAGTGATCAACGCAGGTGGGATCAGCTATGCGAGCTATCGAGTCGCTGCTCTTATGGAAGAATTGGCACAATACGAGCCGGATCTTTTTGTTGTCTATTCCGTTCACAACGAGTTTTTAGAACGTCGCACATACCAGAACATGTTTGAGACTTCGACGCTCAATCTCAATTCACGCGCGATGTTGGCTCGCACTCGCACTTGGGCGTTGACAGAGCGCATCATTAAGCGAGTCCGAAGCATGGCAGCCGCCGCTCCTGCAGCTAGCGATTCCACCAAGTTAAATGGGGAGCTCTTACAGGGAGAAGTGGACGAGATTCTCAATCACACCGTTGGCCCGGTCGATTACCATCGCGATGCCGATTGGCGAGCCAAAGTGCTTCATCATTATGAAGCAAACTTGAGACGCATGGTTTCAATTGCACGCCGCGCCGGTGCAAAAATCGTTTTCATTACACCTGCCGCTAACGAGAAAAATTGTTTGCCGTTCAAGAGTGAACACGATCGCAACCTGACTCCGACGGACCAAGACCGCGTGCTGGCGCTGGTTCAGCAAGCAGAGAGCGATGCCATCAGTGAGGACGCAATGAAGTTACAGCCAGTACTAGAAGCGTTGACTAAGACGGATCCGAATTATGCCGAGTATCATTATCGACTGGGGCAAACCTATTATGCAACCGATCGATACGCCGATGCGCAGCTTGCCTTTTCACGTGCGTTGAATGAAGACGTTTGTCCCTTGCGCGCGGTTGACGAAATCAAAAAAGCTATCCAACGGGTTGCCAGCGAGTTGCAGATACCGGTAGTCGACTTTGAGCAGAAACTTCGCCAGTTGTGCGACCTAGAATACGGACATTCTATCCTGGGAGAAGAGTACTTTCTCGATCACGTACATCCGACTATTGATGTGAATCGGCGATTGGCACTATGGATCATGGAAGAGTTGCAAGCAAGTGCGATCCTCCAAGGCAAACGCGTCATCAACATGGTCCTGGCCGACGAATTTTCCGGTGTGGAAGAAAAGGTTCTCGGTCAAATCGATCAGGAGGCGCAGGCGGTTGCTCTGCGCAATTTGGCAAAAGTCCTGCATTGGGCTGGGAAATTCGGGGAGGCGATTCCTCGTGCGAGAGACGTATTGGCGATACTTCCGAAAGATCCGGAGAGTCGGTTCATTTTGGCTAGATGTCTGAGCAACATGGGCCGAAGCGGGGAGGCGCTCGAGGAGTACGATCAGCTTTTTGCCAATGGCGTTGACTACCCTCGGGCTTATCTCCCATTTGGCCAACTGCTTGCTGAAACCGGAAACCTCGAGCAGGCCAAGGCTTATTTGCTCATAGCAGTCCTTCATGACTCCAAGAATGCTGGAGCTTATTATGCGTTGGGGCTCGTTCATCTTCGCCTAAAGGAGTTTCAATTTGCAGTCGAATCGTTTGAGGAATCCAATCGGCTCGTTTCCGAAGACGCACAAACGCTCTTTTATTTAGCGCAGGCCAAAGCCGGCTTGGGAAACCATAGAGAGGCGATGGTGTTGTATGAAAGTGTTCTTTCAAAGGGAGCTCGCGCAGCCAACATCCATTTTCAATATGGATTGTCTCTGCTAGAAGTCAATCAGCAGGCAAAAGCAATTTTGCAATTTGAAAAAGCAATTGCAATCGCCCCTGATTGGGAAGAAGTTCTAGAGCAACTTGAGTTGACACGCGGAGCGAAATCGCCGTAGGCCGGTAGGCTCCGCGACCGGCGGTCCGTGTAGTCCGAACCCCACTTGCACTGTCCTTCCAGACCACGTCGGACCTGTTTTCAGATTGCAGATTGCAGTTTGGACGTTTGCTTAGGACTTGAGCGGACGAGGTTGTGCGTAGATCGAGGACGCAAGTCGGCGGAGCGCCTTGACTGCGCTATAACGCGAATACCATGCATATTCCGGATTCCATGACCAACCGATGCATGCATTGCAAGCATCATTCGAAGGCTCCGGGTTCAGCCTCCCATGTGGACGACTCGATATTAACCGGGAATGCGAGAAAATCGACACAGAAAAGCGAATGCTTGCATTGATTGTTACCGCACTCTTCGTAGATAATTGAATTAACCATTTTTGACGACCAAAGTGTTTAACCAGTCAGTTGGGCTTAGCATGAAATTCTCACTCGTACGCAATGCATCCTTAGGAATTGCCATGTCCCTGGTCTTGTCGCTGGAAGTTGCCCAGGCGCAGCTAACTGGACTTGGCGGACTGACCCAGGGCGCAGGCGGCGGTATTGGGGGCGCAACAGGCGCGACCGGAGGAGCGACGGGTTTTGGCGCGGCGGGGGGAGCAGCAACCAACACCAAACTACCGGGTTCGTTTGGTGGTCCAGGAACTACCGGCGTTACGATTTACAAAACAGACCTAACTGCGCTCAATCCATCCACCGCGTTTTCCAATGGCTCAACTGTCTCAGGTGGGGCAGCGGGCGGAATAGGGGGGCAAACGGGAAGCACTGGTAGCGCGTTTGGTACCAACGCTTTTTCGACCGGCAATACAGGTGGACTTGGAGCGACCGGCGGCCTCGGTGGTGGACTCGGCGGCGGACTGGGTGGTGGACTGGGCGGTGGGCGATTGGGAGGCCTGGGTGGAATTGGAGGCCTTGGCGGCCCTGGTGGCGGCGGCGGTAATACTTCCGCTCAAGCGAAGAAGCAGATTCGTCCAATCGTCAAAGTGGATATTGAATTCGAACGCCCCAGCTCGACCAGTATGGCGACCGGTGCGAAAGTTCGATTGGATCGAATTCCGCTACCGAAGAAACTGCAAGGGGTGACCTCGTCTGTTGACGGCGACGTAGTCGTTCTTCGCGGTCAAGTGGCTACCGAGTCGGATAAGAGGCTGGTTGAACGCCTTGTGAAGTTGGAGCCGGGAATTGATTCGGTACGGAACGAGGTGACAGTCCAGAGTAGTTCATTGGAGCGTATTCAGGCAAAACCCATCCGTTAACAGTCTTAGTAGTCATGCCGGTCTGTGACACCGGCGTGGGAGTGGATGGACTCAGGCTCATTCTGGCAGGTGCGGATTGTGGTTGCAATTCTACTGGCGTTGGGTTTCCCATCGTCGCACTGGTCTGCCCATTTCCATTTGCCCCATATTGAGCGGCCATGATGCTGGATGCCGCTGCCAACTGCTGCGATTGAAACTCCGTCATTGCAGGGGGCATTTCTTTAGGCAATTCTTTGGGAATGGAATGACGCGTGAGCGAGCTCGACGGAACTTGAAAGGTGGTCGTTCGGAAACCGCTATCATGCGACGGATCCGACTTGCCTGGGTTCCGCATTGAACCTTGGGGCAACGTTGGAGCCGTGGCCGATGCCTGTTGAATTGCCGCTGCATTGGGATCGCTCGTGGAAGTGCCAGGTAAGTTAAGATTGGCGGCGGTACCACGAACCATTTTTCCCTCTTTGGTTAGAAAAGTCGGAATGAGCATAATCTTCTTTGGTGCGCCGTACGCTTCATCCCATGGAATCCAAACACTGTAGGAAGCTCCGAGCTCTCCCTCGGAAAAATGGGTGGTGAACTGTTCGGCCGTGAAACGGAATCGCTTCGTTGCTTGGCTCAAGTCTTCGGTTGTCTGCAGCTTGTTGGTGTCGTCGAAGCCGTAGACGACCAGATCCCCATCGACTGGGATGGACTGAGATTTCTCGTTGTAAAAATAGAACCGGCCGCCGAAGCCGCGAGTCGCTGCTTTGCCTGGCAATGTGAGTATGTCGTGAGACCATGTCACCGTCATGCTTTGAGGAACTTGATATTCCTTTTTCTTGAAGGAAAACCAACTTGAATCTTTCTTTTTCTTCTTACTCGCGCCGGAATCAGTAGTCAACGATTCGCAGCCAATTGTAGAAAATGCCAAGGCAATTGCTGTGCATCCGACAAGGTACTTTTTTGCAAAGTGCATAATGTTGATTTTCATGATTTCTACGGACGGCATTTGATCTAGGATTGA
The DNA here is from genome assembly GCA_043743995.1 of Pirellula sp. Lineage (GTDB taxonomy): Bacteria > Planctomycetota > Planctomycetia > Pirellulales > Pirellulaceae > JBKCUI01. The sequence continues at coordinate 10,782 of JAYTVM010000272.1, forward strand.
GAGCAAGGACTCGAAGTACATGCCGCCGGCTTCATGCCGGGGGTTCTGACCATCACTTCTAGAATGATGGTAACCATCCCCCGAGATAAACTCGGGGGCAGTTCACTTACCTGCCATTGGCAATGCGTGCTACTGGCGGTGGAACAGCTTGATACGAAGCAGGAGCAACCCCATAGGTGCCTTGTTGCATATTTTGCTGGTAGGACGAATTCTGGATGGGCGAGACCGAATTCACGGTCGGCTGCGAGGAACCGTTTCCTGTTGCCTCAATCAACGTTTTTGACCCTCTAGCGTTCGACCGAACCGGCGTATTTGTCGAATAGCCCTCGAGCAACTCAACACCCGGCGCGTCCAGTATGGGATCCGGATTACTAGGCATCATCCTTCTCGGACCGCTACCGTTCTCGAAATCGACAGTCGGTTGCATGTCTGGATAGATCACGGGCGAAGTGGCTGGTCCCCAGAGTCCATTACCTGGCGAAAGGCCAACGTCGCCATGAATGTTCAAAATGTCCGCCATGCAATAACTCATTCGCGAAGACTCAACCTGTTTGATCATCTCCAGTTTTTCATCGTTGTTGAAGTTGATGACTCTCGGAGTCATGACCACCAGCAACTCCGTACGAACTTCGGATTCACTGTCAAAACGGAAGAGTGCGCCGGCCAACGGAATGTCTGCCAAAAATGGAATTCTTCGCGACTTCGTATTTCGGACCTTGGTGATCAATCCTGAAAGGACAACGGTTTGACCGTCATAGGCAGTGACTCGAGTCTGTGCTTGAGTCGTATTAATGACCTGTTGAAAAACGCCGGTAGCGATTTGTACGCCAGGAGTGGTTGTATCTAGGGACGAACGCGTTACGGCCACGATCATATTGATCAGCCCGTCTTGATTTGTTCGAGGTTGGATCTGCATAATCAATCCGACAGGTATGTCCGAAATACTTTGTTGTGTCCCAGTAACCCCGAGCGTGGATCCCCCAATTCGCGGCACAAGCGATCCTACCTGAACGTTGGCAATGTTATTGTCGATTGTCATCAAGTGGGGTCGGGAGAGAATCTGAACTCGGTTGGCATCTTGCAACGCTCTAAAGAGCATACTGACGGACTCGCTACCTGCGGCCAGAACCAGCCCTCCGTAATTTAGGCTTGCGTTGCTTCGTCCAACCCCAAACCCAGAAGAGGCTTGTCCCGCAACATTTTGCGGCGTTCCAATGGGAGGAATGACTCGAGTGAGCGGATTTCCTTGGTTGAATCCAGGGCTAGTAAGTGTTCCACCCGTTGCGCTGCCACGGTCGAAGAGCAACGCATCTTGAATACCAAATTCAGCACCTAAATCAAATGCGTCGTTGAGCGACACTTCTGCGATCAAGATCTCGACCGAAATCATCGGCTGTTGACGATCGAGTCGTTCGATGACTTGCCGAATCATAGGCATGTAGCGAGGCATAGCACTGATGATCAGGCTATTCGTGTTCGCTTCCGGGATAACGTAGACCTCTCGGTCTGTTCGCTCGATGACACTGTAGATTGAGCCTGCTGCCTGGCCTGCTTGCCCGACGGGAGCCGTGATCGCTTGCAAGTTGGTACGTTGGCTGGTGATCAAATTCGTGACAGCGGTTGCCACATCGATTGCGGAACTGTTTCTTAGCCAAATCACTTCAAGCGTTCGTTGTTTGGCGTTGTCTTCGTCCAGTCGCAGGTACAACGCCTCAATGACTTCGAGATCCGCAGAGGACCCGGACACAATGATAGAGTTCGTTCGAGTTTCAGTCGCGATACGCAGTGGGACAAGCGAGCTTTCAGCACTACCGGAAAGTGCAGCTTGGTTCAGTCCAAAGAGTCCACCGAGGCCAACGTTCGTATTGGCAGTGTTGGTCTGCTGGGTTGTCGGCAAACCAAATGCCTGTTGCAAAGCGGTCGCCAAAGTTGTCGCATCGCCATTCTTGACTTCGAAGACCTTGATGCGTGCTTCCACGCTTGACGGAATATCCAATTGATCGATCAGGGCTTTGATCAGCGGCATGCTTCGGGTGGGGGCTCGCACGATCAACGCGTTGATGGTTGGGCTATTGTTGACCACGACGCCAGTCAACAAGCCTGAATCGACACGTTCATTGCCTTTTTTGGGCGCAAGAGTCAATTGGCTACTCGGCACTTTGGCACTGGATGCGGCACCACCTGCCGGTTGTTGTTGCTGCTGTTGTTGGCCTACGCCTGTGGTGGCTGCTCCTTGAGTGCCGTTGATTGCGTTGCTCAAAATGGTTTGCAAGTCCGATGCGACGGCGTACTTGACTGGGAAAATTCGGATTTCACTCTCGGCCGGGCTAGAATCCGCGTCGATCTCAGCCACGAGGCGTGCCACTTCTGCTTGATCACGAGGAGAGGCCTGAACAATCAACGAGTTCGTTCGATAGTCGGCTACCACTTTCACTCGGACAATCAAAGCTCCAGATGTCGTTGTCGGTGCGGCAGCGGTGGCCGCAGGGGGTTCGCCAAAAAAGTTCTTGATGAGCGTTTCAGCGTCGACAGCAGACGAATTGACCAATTTGAAGACGCGCAACTGACTGTTGGGATCGAGCGGAGTATCGAGCTGCTTGATGACATCTTTGAGCCCCTCCATGGCTTCTTTGCGACCGATCAACAGTAGTACGTTGGGCTGCCCCAAAGCCGTGATTTCAATTTGGCCTTGGCGAGGAGTGAATACCTTAGTGTTGAGATCCTTGAGGATGACTTCCAGGGCTTGCCCGTTCACATGGGTTAGTGGAACAATCTCGATTTGGGGTTGGGTTTCGGTGCTCTGCTTTTTGATCTGTTCGATCACTTCTTGCACACGTTGTACGTCTCGCTTGCTCCCCTTGATGATCACCAGTCCCATTTCGGGAACAAAGGAAATGTCTACGTCGCCAATGAGACCACTGCCCGCGCTGACTGCGTCTGGAGATGCGATGATGGTCGCTCGTTCGTCGTCCCCAGTTCGAGGTCGGATTTGTGCAGTTCCGGTCGCTTCATCTTCTTGGCCAGGTAGTTGACCGGGTTGTTGATAGGATGCCAGCTTGATCAGTTTGAGCGCTCGTTCGATGCGTTCTGGAGTCGCTGGGTTAATCGGAATGATTTGGGTCGGGCGATTTGGATCGACCTGTCCAATGTCAATCGCTGTGATGACCTGAGTCCATCCCATGACGCTAGTCGGAGTACCTTGCAACCTTACTTCATTGTTGCGACGGTCGACTTGCATGACTTCTTGAACGGAGTCTTTCGATACCATTTTTAGCTGAGCCAGTTCGCCGTTGTTGCTGGTCGAGATGGTGAGCCTGGAGCCGGCCAAACGCCCGACCGCATCCTCGAGTTCTCGCCACGAGATGCGTTGCAACTTATATTGATTCTGTTGGACCGTACTAGGGATAATATTGCCGCGCAAGTCCGTATGGAGGCTTCCAACTTGGCGACGCGAAGCCTCGACAACTTGTGCAATCTGCTTTTGGGTAGCATCGGGAGCCAGAACCATCAGGCGACCTGTGTTCGGCTCATTGGTGACACGAACACGTTTGTCAGCACCGAACTGCGTTTGGATTCGTGCTCCAACCTCACCCACGTGCTCAAGGGGAACGTCATAGACTTGCAATTTCGCGTCTGCGACGACGGGAATTGGTGCTCTGGCGGCCGGTGCTTGAATCTGGCCTTGAGCAGGTGGTGGCAATACGAATGGTTGTACGCCTGCACTCTGGGGAGTCATTTGCCCCTGTGGCATCGCAATTGCGTTCAGACCATTGCGCGGTGAAGTGGGTTGTCCCGAGTTTGGTTGTTGCGGCAATTGAGCAAAAACGTTCGCACCAACAAACCATGGTGACGCGGCCAAGATCGCCATTCGAAGGATGTGGCGGCTGGGGCGTTGAGAAGTTTTACGTGTTGTCACAAGCCAATTCCCTTTTTCAGATCTCGGGCAGTCGAAATGACACGGGCCCGCATTCCTCGTTGTAATCGGAGCTTTCGGCACACGCCCTACAGTCAAAATAGACTTCCAAGTCGGTAAAATTTGACATTTCCGAGATATGTCGGACCGACGGATCCTTAGGCGAACGGCTGAGTGAAAACTACCTGGCAAGGGTTCCAACGGGAGAGCCAGGCTCCTGCCGAGCTGGCGCCACCATGGTTCGGCAGGAGCCTCACCCTCACCCTCCCGCGCCGCTAAGTGCCCTTCGTTAACGCACTTTTGCAGAGCAAACGGCCACAATGTTGATCCGAGAGCTGGACGACCTCCAGGTATTGGCGGATCTAGAGCCGGATGGAATACGATCACCCGATTGCGTCTTGCCGCTAGCACTATTCATTTTGCCTGGTTTAGCCATAATCTCACGGTTTCCAGATCTTTCGAAATCTCTTGAACCGCTCCGATCGAGGAAACACAAACAATGGACGACAAGCTCGCTTACCAAGGAATCACGTTTGACGATGTCCTGCTCGAGCCCCGATACAGTGAGGTTCTTCCATCCCAAGTTGATGTCAGCACCCAACTAACGGAGAGGATTCGTCTTTCGATCCCTCTGCTCTCTTCTCCTATGGACACCGTGACCGAAAGTCAAATGTCCATTGCGCTTGCAAAAGTGGGTGGATTAGGGGTTATCCACAAGAACATGAGCATCGAGGCTCAGGCAGAAGAGGTCACCAAAGTAAAACGTTCCGCCAACGGGATCATCCCGGATCCGGTCACCCTAGTTCCAACCGACAGCATTGCCACCGCACAAGACATGATGCGGAAGCAAAATATCTCCGGTGTCCCGATTGTAGAGCCTAATGGACGATTAGCAGGCATTCTAACCAGGCGGGACCTTCGTTTCCTCGAGTCCTCGGACTTGCCTATTTCCTCGGTAATGACCAAAGAGAATTTGGTAACGGCGCAGGGGAATGTAACGCTTGCGGAAGCTGAGCGGATTTTAACGGATAAAAAGGTGGAGAAACTTTTGCTGGTTGACGATGAATACAAACTAACAGGTTTGATCACGATCAAAGACATCGACATGATCCGAAGTTACCCGAATGCCTGCAAAGACGAGCTAGGGAGACTGAGGGTTGGTGCCGCGATCGGGATGTTCGATTTCGAACGAGCCGAACAACTGATCGCACGCGGTGTCGATGTACTCATTGTCGATAGCGCTCACGGTCACTCGGCCAACGTTATCGAAACGGTCAAACAGATTAAGCGACAGTGGTCCATCGATGTCATCGCCGGAAACGTAGCTACGTTTGAAGGTGGCAGAGATTTGGCCAAGGCTGGCGCAGACGCGGTCAAAGTTGGGATTGGTCCAGGTTCCATCTGTACAACCCGTATTATTTCCGGCGTCGGTGTCCCGCAAATCACCGCAATTTATCAAACCACCAAAGCATGCCAGCAAGCAGGCATTCCGACCATCGCTGACGGAGGAATCCGTTATAGCGGTGACATTACTAAAGCGCTCGTCGCGGGCGCTAACTGTGTAATGATCGGCAGCTTGTTTGCCGGGCTTGCTGAAAGTCCAGGACGAATGATCCTGTACCAAGGTCGAACCTTCAAAGCCTATCGAGGCATGGGTTCCCTCGGTGCGATGATCAAGGGGTCAAGTGAACGATACCGTCAAGGCTCACAGGACCAGTTGTCGAAACTGGTTCCCGAAGGGGTCGAGGGGCGTGTGCCGTTCAAAGGGCCACTGGCAGATTATGTTTATCAGCTGGTTGGCGGGCTTCGTGCCGGAATGGGATACTGCGGTTCCCAAACCATCGCAGAGCTTCGCAGGGACGCACGTTTTATCCAGGTTTCGGCCGCAACGGTCCGCGAGAATCACCCCCATGACATCGCTATTACGCAAGAAGCTCCAAATTACAGTTCGGAACTCACCACGTTGTCAGACAACTAGTCGGCATCGACTGTTGAATGCGCTTCGTAATTCGCTTCTTCACCGATTTTCCCGTAGCGGAAGTCGCCAAGACTTTCGGGATGAGCGGACGCCGAAGCTCATGGCGAGTTTCGCTACGACACGGATTGAACGAGTGATCCTAAACGGGTTCCTTCTCGGGATGGTGATTGCCACACCTTGTGTCGCTCAACAACCAGCACTTTGGTCGCCGCAGCCTTTTGTCAAACCTAATACTGAGGGACCAAGCACACAGCCGAACGTTACTCCTGCGAATAGTTTACGTCCGACCGAAAAACAGCCCAACGGGGACGTTGCTCGCTGGGGCAGCCCCAACAAAGAGTCGCGACCCGCCAATTCCCTTCGAAGCTTTGCTCAAGTGATGCCGTCTCAGGGCACACAACCTCCGACGGATAGTTCAAGCAACGATTCCGCTTCGAATACTATCTCGCAGCCGATTGCTTTGAAGACGAAAGCAGTAACAACGTCAACCGCTCCCCGCAGTGGGTTTGATCTTTCCAAAGGGGCCGTTTCGAATTCAACGCCGTCTCCAGTTACGGAGCGCGTCCAACCGACGTCGCTTGTCCAATTGGCTTCCTACAATGAAAACTCCGTTGAGGCTCCCGCTCACGAAAGACGAACCAGCGGAGTTTGGTACGATCGAAGTGCTGCGAACGACAACGCCAGCCTGCGAACGACGGATATACAGAAAGCAAGATTTCAGGAGCCGCAATCAGAAACTCCTGCCCCATTCCTTCCGCCAGCCACGGACAAATTACCAACCGTACCGAGCATTCTGGACAACCAATTCGACCGCAACTCAGCCCGTTCCCTCAACGAGGTTCTAGAACCCGGTCCAACCAAACTCCAAATCCCGCCAACCAAGCCTGGCCGGTCACTTTTAGGGCCAGAGGAAATACCTTCGAACCCATTTCCTGGCACCAAGTCTCCAAAGCAAGAGGACGATGAATCATCTCCGTCGGACTCCAAAGAACCGCCGTCGATGAATTCCAGAAGAGATCTAGACGCCGCTCCCTCGCCACCCCGGCGATTAGACAGATCGGTGGTGGATTGCGACTCCGTTCGACTGCTTGCCAAAGAATCCGATATCACCAAAATCCGAATTGACTCGTCACCCGGCTTTGTAGAAGGCTACAAAAACAAAGACCGATCGGCAGCGAACACCAAAGAGGGTTTCATTGCCAGCGCACCCATTCGACCTTGGCTTTCGTACGAAGGGCAAGTCGTTGCGGAAGGAAAGCTCGTCGATTTGAAATTAGGCTCGGTCATTCTCGAAAGAGCAGATGGAACTCGCACAGCGTATTTGTTACACAAGTTGAGTGACGCGGACCAAGTCTACGTAAGCGAAAAATGGGGCTTGCCTGTCACCTGTTCTATCGACGACCGCTCTTTCCCAAGTCGCGACTTTGTCGACACCACGGTAACTTGGAAGGCCAGTGGCGCATGCCATAAACCATTGTATTTCGAAGACGTTCAACTGGAACGATACGGACATGAGTGGGGCCCAGTTGTGCAGCCAGTCCTATCGACCGCACATTTCTTCGGCGACGTAGTTGTGCTGCCATACAAGATGGGAATCCATCCATTGAATGAATGCCAATACTCACTCGGCTATTACCGACCGGGTTCCTGTGCACCATGGACGATCGGTCCAGTACCGATCAGCCTTCGCGGTGCTTTGTTGCAAGCTAAGGTTGTAACGGGCGCAGCTTTGATATTACCGTAGGTCCGTCGCTCCGCCGACGGACGGTCAGCGTACCCTCCCGACCCAATTGCGAGTTCCTACTCAAAAAACGCTTGAAGCAACCAGCTATCTACTAAAATAGCATTCGAAGCAATGACCTTCGCCTTTTCGCGAGCCATCCGTGAATCATTCTAAGTCCAAAAATCCATGGATCGCCGGACTAAGCAGCTTTGCAATCCACCTCACGATTCTGTTGATCATGGCCGTTTGGACCATCGCTGGGACAGGACTCGGACATCGGTTATCCATTGAGGCCGGCTTATCCAACACAGATCCAGAATCCCTCCAGACAGTTGTCATCGAGTCGCAGACGAATGACGAAGCCAGTCAGTCGGGAGTTTTTTCCGATGCGATCAGTAGTTCCATCTTTGCATCCGACGCCCAACCGACCCTTTTGACGGTTCCGGGTGAACTTTCTCAGAAGTCCGAAACTCTATCCGATACGATTCGGCTGTCTGGCACGCAAGGAAAGGGAACCGGAACTTCGTTCGTCAGTTCCTCGCTCGAAGGACGATCGCCAAAGAATCGAGCCATCACCGGCCAGCGGAATGGTGCTTCAGCGGCCAGCGAAGCTTCCGTCGAGGCCGCTCTCGCATACTTGGCTAGACACCAACGCAACAATGGTGCTTGGACGGTCCGATTCGAAGAAGAGCCGTGCGGTGGACAATGCGACCATGGGGGCACCGAAAAAGATCCGCATGAAATCGCAGCCACAGGACTTGCCCTGCTTTGCTTTCTAGGGGCAGGCCATACCATGCACTCAGGTGAATACAGTGAACAAGTCAGTCGCGGTGTGTACTTTCTCGTCCAAAACTTGAAAGTTCATAGCGGTCGAGGCACGTGGCTCACGACCGTTGCGAAGTCCGAAATGTACGAACATGGGATCGCAACCCTTGCCCTTTGCGAGGCGCTCGCAATGACGGGAGACGCTGAACTTAGAGACACATGCCAAGCCGCAATAACTCACATCATCTACGCTCAACACACCGATGGTGGCTGGGATTACCATCCCAAGTCACCCGGCGACCTTTCGATTGTGGGCTGGCAAGTCATGG
>JAYTVM010000273.1:0-19371 GCA_043743995.1 Pirellula sp.
ACGAGTCCCGCAGTTCAGGACTCGTAGCCTCGTCCACTACGGTCACCAACGCATTTCACCTAATTGAGTTTTCCATGGTTACTTGTGCATCGGTGCTTATTACAGGACCGTAAGGCCTTCGTTTCGGCGTTGGATCCAGGACCTAACCTCTGGCAACTTGCCATATGCGAAGGCCAACAGCGCCAGAGGATGGATGGTCGGTTTGTCGATGCCTTGTTCCATTTGAAGCTTGCAGGAAGTGCATTCCGTGCTGCCGATTTGCGCTGTCGTTTCTTGCATTTTACTGATCAAACCCCAACCGACCCGCAAACTGGTTCGGTAGGTCTGTTTTCGCATCCCATAAGTGCCCGCCATGCCACTGCAGCCTGCATCCGCATGCTGGACAGCAAGACCGGGAATCAAATTCAACAGTCGCAAACCGCTATGATTCGGATCGAGCGCTCGCAAATGGCAAGGAGTATGGTAAATGACCGATGTCGTCAACGGTTTCATGTCCAGTTCAAGCTCGTTGTTGGAGTGCATCTGAACCAGATATTGGCCTGCGTCCCAGGTGTTTGCCGCAACTAGCTGGGCGTCCTCGTTGTCCAGGATTTGCACGTATTCGTATTTCAGGCAGAGAGCCGCGGTAGGTTCGGTCGTGACAATTTGATAGCCTTGCCGAACGGCCTCCGCCAACTTGCGAATTTGAGGCGCAATCATACGACGAACCTTTTCAATATCTCCCATCACGATCTTCGTCATGAATGTTACCGATTGCCACGGGGGAACATAAACTTCGACGTTTTGGTGCTGCAATACCGCAACCAATGCGATTCCAACGAGTGGGTTGTTCCAATTTGCATAGTGGTCCACCAAGTAGAGCACTTTTCTGCCCGCCCCACGATTGGGTCGTGTCAATCGATTTTTGGCGGCCCATCGCATGAACGGCTGCCTCGCAATGGAGGGCAAGCGTCGACCCTGAGCAATGCCGGTTGTTTTTTCTAGGAACCAACGTGAATAGCGATTCTCTAGTCCCCAATTGGCTACCATTGGAATTCTACTAGCAAGTGCGGTCAACGCATCCAAGCGAGACAACAAGCGATCGTTTAGTCGCAGGCCATTGGTGGCAGTGTACTGCGCTTTGATCTCCACCATGAGCTTGGGAATATCAACAGATGCTGGGCAATCGATTTTGCATTGGTGGCAATGAAAACAAAGGTCCGCAATCTCCTTCATCTCATCGCTTTCCGCAAGATGAAGAGGTAGCTTGCCTGACATCAGCCCTCGGATCAAATTGGCCTTGGCTCTCGGTGATGCTTCTTCCCCCCGAGTTGAGCGAAACATGGGACACATGCGTTCGGCCGGAGCATTGGACCGACATCGTCCGCATCCGTTACAAGCGTTGGCTGTAACCTCCATCGACTCCATTTCGGACCAACCTAGAATTGGCAAAAAGGTCTTGCTCGCGATTCCGACTCCACCGGTTGGGACCGGGTCTAGCGCATTGTCGGATTCTTCCTGATTTGGATTGGCTGTCCCTCCGAGGTATTCAATCGCAGGGGGCGTATTTGTGTTCAGGTCGTTTGCTTCGAGATTTGCTACCAAAACGGACTTGCGTTTTGGATTGATAACGATCGCAGGCGGTCGGAGATTGTCCGTCGTTTTTTGAGCAGCGTCTGTTACGAGCTTACCTGGATTCAGAATTCCTTTTGGATCAAACAGTTCTTTAATACGTCGGCAAATCGGATAGAGATCGCCCAATTGCTGCCTGAGGTAGGAGCTGCGGCTGAGACCGACAGCGTGTTCACCAGAAATGACGCCGCGGTATTCGATGACCTTTTCGAAAATACGATCCGCGATGCGTTGCATTTTCAACACATCATCCGGCTCGTGCGGATCCAGAAATGGCCGTAAATGCAAATGGCCATGAGCCGCGTGGGCGAAGAGGGTCCCAGTAACTCGGTCCGCCTTCAAAATGTTCTGCATTTCCACCAAAAATTCCGGCAATCGATCCGGTGGAATAGAGATGTCTTCTACAAACGGAAGCGGTCGTGAAGAACCACGCAGGCGATACAATCGAGGGACAACCCGTCGACTCAGTTTCCAAATGAAGTCACGTTCGGCGTCGTCCACAATGATGCGTGTGTGCTGAGTCGATGGCGCGCGGCGAACGATGCGTTGAATGAGTGAACCCAACCGGCTCCGAACTTCGGGAACATCGTTACCCTGCAGTTCGACTAGCAAGAGAGCCTCAGCGCCTCTAGGTAACATCGATTCGTAACGTGGATCCAGTTCCCTAGCAATTTCGATCAAGCGGCGGTCCATCAAATCACAGGCTGCCACATTGTCACGGCGAGCATCCAGGGCGGCGCGGGCGGCCTGTTCGAGCTTTTCAAAGAACATCAATACGACACCTCGAGCGCCCGGCATAGCTACGACCTTGACCGTCGCTTCTGTCAGAATCGATAGCGTTCCCTCAGCCCCCGACTGCAAGCGAGCCAAGTCGACATGCTCATGATCCAAGGCAGACTCCAAGCGATAGCCGCATCCTCGCGCAACACCTCGCCATGGCGGAGACTTAATGATGGCTCGATTCGTCCAAAGAAGTTGCCCTATCTCAGACACTAGATTGTTTAGCTTGGAGCTACCTGTATTGGGCATTCGCCACGGGTTGCGGTTGAGCGAAACCTGATCGCCATCTGCCAAGACACATTGCGCAGAAAGTAAAGTAGCCCCCGCCGTGCCATATCGCAAGAAATGGCTTCCCAAAGTGTCGATGGCAAGCACGCTGCCGATTGTGGTAACGGCGCGGGTCGGAGGATCCGGCCCAAAGATGAGTCGGTCTTTTGCTAAGATCCGATTCATGTCTGCCAATGCCAAGCCTGGTTGAACCCGAGCAACAAGTTTTTCGACATCGACGTGAATCATCCGCCGCATGAATCGAGAAAAATCAAGAATGATACCTGGCCCAAGAGATTGCCCAGCCAGTCCCGTTCCACCGCCGCGAGGAAACAAAGGCAACGAGTTTTCTGCGGCGTACTTCACGCACTGAGCCACATCGTCTGCATGCCTCGGCCGAACGACTGCGAGGGGGGCTATTTCATATATACTGGCGTCACTGGCATACAATTGAGTTCGCAGTGGATGGCAATAAACTTCGCCATCCAATACGCCTCTCAAATCGGCTTCAATTCGCGACTGGTCCGCATCCATTCCGTTATCCATTCTGCGTTTGATATTGACAGCAATTGCTCGTCCACCATTGTTCGGCCAATCGCTCATTCCAATCCTTGGATTCGGGAAGCGATTGGAGCGCGTCGAATAATTCTCGGGCAGTCTGAAAGCGTTCAAACGGGGATTTTTCCAAACATTTGAGCACGATAGCGTCCAATCCAGGCGAAATCGGTGGCCCATGACTGTTCGTTTGAACGCTCGATGGAGCAACGGCTTTTTCGTGTATATGCGAAAGCAGTACTTTGAGAGTTGCGCCGCTCTCGAAAGTCGGGCGACCGGTCAACATATAAAAAGCGACACCGCCCACAGCGTAAATGTCGGATCGCTGATCCGCTTGCATCTCGCCCAAGGCTTGTTCAGGAGACATGTAGAGCGGGGAGCCGGTTAACGAACCTGCAATGGTTAGTTCCGAGTCCTCGTTTGTAGGAAATGCATCGGTAACGGGTTTTGCAAGCCCAAAGTCAAGCAACTTCACAACGTCAAATGCACCACCCAATTCCGTTACCATGAGGTTTGCCGGTTTGATGTCGCGATGCACCAGTTGCATCGAATGGGCTTCGATCAATGCACTACAGATCTGCTTGAGTAAGTAGATAGCTCGGGCTGGCGCAAGAGCCCCTTTGCGCACCACCAATTCTTGCAGACTCAGTCCCGTAACATACTCCATCACATAGAAGAAAGTTCCGTCGGAGGTACGTCCGTAATCGTAAATCGAAATGCTATTCCAATGATTGAGTCGAGACGTAGCTTTCACCTCGCGTTCGAATCGAGCGATCGCCCGCGGATCCCCAGCCTTTTCTGCGCGGATGACTTTGATGGCGCACGGGCGCTTCATCAGGCGATGTTCTGCGAGATAGACATCACCCATGCCACCGGAGCCAATTTTTTCCTTCAGTCGGTAACGACCTAGCTCTTTGGCTTCGTCCGCCTTCGTCCGAAGGTAGGTAATAATGCGCACACCGGAAACCGAAGCAAAAATGGTGGCCGCCAACGCTAAAATCATCTCAACAACACTCGACTGATCGAAGAAGAGCATTTTCCTGACGTCCTTGTGATTCAGAAATGCTATCCCTGTTGCAAAAACGGGAAAAAAACTAATGGTCAGCACAACACCCAAAACTCTCGTCCAGGAACGTGGCACGAAGATCGCATAGGAAAAAATCAAAATGATCCAACCTGACATCGGCATTTGGGGAATGAGATCAAAGTTCTGCGCCATGAAAACGATCTCAAGGTAATGCAAAACCGCGAAAAACAGCGTCGGAATTCCAAAGATCATCAGCTCGCACCAACGCAAACACGATGCCGATGCATTGCGCACTCGCGCAAGCCAAATTCCGATTCCCACCAAGGAAGCCGTCGAAAGCAATTCCACGGTCAAAAACCCGTATCCGAGATGCAAACTGGTGCTGGTGAATTCTCGGACACATGTCCAAGTGGCAAAAATTGCAAAGCCAAAACCAATGGCGAGTGCTGCCGCCTGGAGACGAGTTTGAACCAAGGAATTGTTGCTGTGACTAGAACCGCTATCACCTTCAAACAACTCCATGTCGAAACGATCACCGCTAGTTTCCTGCAATTCTGGCCTAGCGTGAATTGCGAGGGGGCTGGCAGCGTCTAACGTTTCATCTTCTCTTCCGGCGACTTCGGCTTTCAAACCATCCCTCGTTCCGCTTTGAATCGACCTGTACGAAAAGCGTTGAAATCATCAACACTGGTCGGTCGAGTTTTTTCCCAATCCTGTGCTTTGTGAAGTTCCAACGGTCACGCATTGTACCAGAAGGCGAAGGATTTTGCCTCCGCCTCGTTCCGTTCATCCAAGAACACCTACCGTCATCTCCAAGGGTGAAATGTTGATGCGAACCGAGGAATCGCTGTATTGCTTTGTGAAAAAAGGAAGGTTTAAATGGCACGGTGCGATTTTGAAACGGTGCGATTTTGAAACGGTGCCCAAGTCTAGTTCTCAACCTTCGATACTTGCAAGAAACAATTGTAGCGCTTGCTTATTGGCTGCCACGTCGTGCACCCTCAAGACTTGAATCCGATGAAGTGTGAGAGCAAGTGATACGCCGACCGTTCCAAAACAGCGATCGATATCCTTGTTTCCGAGCACTTTGGCAATGAATCCTTTGCGGGAGTGCCCAATCAAAATGGGACGCCCAATCGCGTGAAATTCGCTTGCTTTTTGGACAAGTTCCAAATTATGAACATGCGACTTACCAAACCCGATTCCGGGGTCCAGGCATATCCTGTCTGGTGCTATACCTTGTTCAATTAGCCATTCATCTCGTTTTTTTAAGTAGCCAAGTATCTCGGCGATTACGTTGACATAGCTTGGATTGTCCTGCATGGTCTGCGGGGTGCCTTGCATATGCATTGCACAGACACCTGCGTGCTGCGATCGGGCGATTTCGACCATGGCCGGATCCGCTTCGAGGCCGGACACGTCATTGATTATCTCGGCCCCTAAATCGATTGCAGCTTGGGCCACTCCCGCTTTGGTCGTATCGATGGAGATGGGTATTTTGACCTTGTCCTGGATTTTTTCTAAAACAGGGACAACGCGGCGGAGTTCATCCGCGATGTCCACAGCCTGGCTGTACGGGCGCGTGCTCTCGCCACCGATGTCCAAAATATCGGCTCCCTCGTCCTCATGTCGTTTGGCTTGATCCACAGCCGATTGAATCGTAAAAAACCGACCCCCATCGGAAAAGCTATCGGGAGTCAGATTCAGAATACCCATGATCAAGGGCATTCGGCCGAAGACCAATTCCCGAGTTCGCAAACGCCAGCGATTCGAGATAGTCGGGACAGTTTTCGGTTCGATGGGGTTTGGAATCACTAAGGCACTAAACGTAGTTAGGAGTCGGGGGTCTATAGTGATCCAGATCGATGGTACGGAACCAATCGATGGTCTTCTTGAGGCCGTCACGAAGCGGTATCTGCGGCTCCCAGTTTAGATGTTTCTTCGCAAGTGTGATATCCGGTCGACGACGAGCAGGATCGTCCGGTGGGAGCGGTCGTTTCTCGATTGGTACCTTGCAACCCGAAATCTCCATGACGAGTTCGGCCAGTTCCCGAATCGTGAACTCGCCAGGATTACCGATATTGACTGGGCCGATGAAGTTATCTTCGTTGTTCATCAATCGGAAGATACCTTCCACCAAGTCATTGCGGTAGCAGAACGAACGCGTTTGATTGCCTTCGCCAAAAAGTGTGATCGGTTGTCCCTGAATCGCTTGTCGAATGAAATTAGAAACCACGCGCCCATCGTACGGGTGCATTCGAGGACCGTAGGTATTAAAAATACGAACGATTCGGATGTCAACTTTGTTGGATCGGTGGTAGTCCATGAACAATGTCTCAGCGACGCGTTTCCCCTCATCGTAGCAGGACCGAACTCCGATGGTATTTACATTCCCCCAATACGATTCCGGCTGTGGATGGATGAGCGGATCACCATAGATCTCGCTGGTGCTGGCTAAAAGGACGCGGGCTCCGCAGCGTTTCGCGATGCCCAACATGTTAATTGAACCCAAAACGGACGTTTTGATCGTCTTGATCGGATTGAACTGGTAATGACCGGGTGCAGCCGGGCACGCCATGTGATAAATCTGGTCCACTTCCAAGAAAATCGGCAGGGTGACATCGTGCCGGATCAATTCAAAGTTGGGACGGGGGAGCAGATGTGCAACATTGCCCTTTTGTGCGGTGAAGAAATTGTCCAGGCAAATGACGTCGTGCCCATCATCCACCAGCCGTTCACACATGTGCGAGCCGAGAAAGCCAGCACCGCCGGTTACAAGAATTCGCTGTAATTTCGTCACTATTTACTACCCATATCGAGACAATTGTGGAGTGCTTGCGATCCGTTCGCTGGCCGACATTCGCGCGAAAGTACTGAAAGCTTGTTTATCGATTGCCCCCCGGGTATAATTTCGGCAGAAATTGCGTAATTGGCGTAATTCGAACTAATGCGGTTGCGATTGCGTATGTCGTAAGAGATGTGTGGATTTTAAAAGGATCTACGCCGTTACGACGTTTCCAATCCACTGCCATCCATTTCTTTTAGGAGAACGTTCACGAATGAAGTCTTTTAAGTTAGGTCTAATGGCGTTGGCTTTGGTTTCTGCTGGCGTACAGCTGCAAGCGGATGATTCTAAGGCCAAATGCGATGCGGCATGTGCAACCGATGCCGGAACTTGTCCTGTGACTGCAGGAATGGCAAAGCTTCCAAAGCTTTCCTACATGGTTGGCACGAAAGCACTTTGCTGCGAAGAGTCCGCGAAAGCCACCGCCACCGAAACAGCCGCTAAAGTCGAGTACGTGGTTGGCACCGAAAAGTTCGATAGCTCCGACAAGGCTTTTGCCAGCCTCGTCACCCAGACCGAAAAGTTCGTTTCGGCATTCGCGACCCCAAGCACCTGCAGCGTTTCTGGTACGACAACTATTGCAGGCGAGTGCCTGACTTGCTCCGTCGCCGCGGGCGAAGTGGCAACTAAGGTCAAGAAGGCTATGGATAGCGTAGCTATCTCTTACAAAGTCGGCGACAAGAGCTGTAACTGCCCTGTCGAAGCTAAGACTCTAGCAGCCTCAAAGAAGGCAAAGACTTTGTTCGTCGTCGGCACCGAAGAAACCGAATGCGAACAAACGGCTCGTTTGAACTTGGCACGCGCCAAATATAAGGCAGCACTTTTGGCAATGGCACCAGCCAAGCCAGAAGTCAAGGCAGTGGTTCAGTAGCCATCGATACGTTAAAAGCAATCAAAAATAGGCATTGGGAAACCAATGCCTATTTTTTTTGACTTATTGTGGTCGAGCGAGGCCCTTCGCTGTTCGATTAAAAACAATGCTATTCAAAAGACCCAATTTCGCAAGAATTTCGTTTAACCGTTAGCCGTAGGCGTACGTGAGTAGTATCGAGTGCGCCTTCGGCTAACTGTTAAACAAATAATTGAACGGTATTGCGATTGAAAGTCGCTTAACGGCGCATAACGGAAGGGTGCAAGCCAAGCTTCAATATTCGAGTACAATGGTCCTGAAATACGGCATAGACCGAGAAACCATAGACCGAGAATAAGCGACCAGCAGCGTCGTTGTTTTGAAACTTTGAAAAAGTCTAGGAAACTCTTAATGAGCGATGAAGCTCCCGAACTACCGATCCAACCTGAAGCCCTCGGTGAAGACGAAAAATCGCGCCCGCAGCCCGCGGATGAGTTGCCATCGGCACTTGAAAGCGATGACCTGATCGACATGATGCGGAGGACGGTCGACCGTCTCTATTTAGATGGGACCGCTCGTGGTGACCTGAAGATTCTGAGCCGCACATTGCGAGAGTTGAGGTATGCATTCAAAGTTTTCCAGCCGTTCCGACGAAGACGAAAAGTTACTCTTTTCGGATCCGCACGGACCCATCCAAATCATCCAAACTATACCCAAGCGGCTGAAGTCTGCCACAAGATTGTGGAACACGGATGGATGGTCATTACCGGTGCCGGAAGTGGAATAATGGAAGCGGGTCATAAAGGGGCCGGTCGCGAAATGTCGATGGGGCTTAACATCATGCTCCCATTTGAACAGTCGGCCAATCCGTACATCCAAGGCGACCCGAAATTGGTCACGTTGAAATATTTTTTCACCCGAAAATTGATGTTCGTGAAGGAATGCAGCGCAGTGATTTGCTGTCCAGGTGGATTTGGCACACTCGACGAGACTCTCGAAGTTTTGACGCTACTGCAAACCGGTAAGCAAGCGATGTTTCCCTTGGTTTTACTGGATGAGCCGGGCGGCAAATTCTGGGTTGGGCTCGAGACCTTTTTTAAAGAGCAATTGCTCCGCCAGCAATTGATCAGCCCGGAAGATGTCCATTTGTATTTTGTGACAGATAACGCAGACCAAGCCGTGGCCGAGATACTCCTTTTCTATCGCGTTTACCATAGCATGCGCTACGTAAACGACCTGCTCGTCATTCGAATGAATGCGAAACAGTCCGACGCCAAACTGGAAGCCATGAATATGGAGTTTAAGGACATTTTGGTATCCGGAAAGATAGAACAACGCGATGCTTTACCTGAGGAATCCAACGAACCGGAACTCCATGATCTGCCAAGACTTTATCTGCATTTCAATCGACGGAGCATTGGCAGACTACGACAGCTGATCAACAAGATTAATGAATGAGAGTAACTAGTTCGACTGTCCCAAATTGGTTTTTGCAAGGAGACTTGTTGGGAGAACGAGGCTATTGCCGAGAAAAAGGGCTGCGAAAGCTCGCGAGGCATTCTGGCGCCGGTTCCTCGCTTACGCGTCGGGTTGTGAATAATCCGCACTAGCGAGCTGCATCTCGAATCCGGTCTAGGTCGCTCTTGAGCGACGCCATAAAATCATTGAATTCAATTTCGAGAGTCCGCAAATCACCGAATACTTCGGTAAATGCTTTAATACGACTGGAAGCAGGCAATTCATTCTCAAACTGAGAGCACTTTTGGTAGTAGACCATTAACTTCTCAAACCGCGTCTCCATCAAAAAGTAGGTGAGCGCCCATGCTTGGCCATACGCTTCAACGGATTCCCCAAGGTTCTTTGCCGTATAGAATAGGCGATCCGAAATAATTAATTCCAAGTTTCTCCTTGAGGGATCGTGGGACACAATTTTGTAGTCCGCCAAACGCGTCTGATTCACTGCTCCAATTCCACCCCAACCGGCGCCAGAAGGTGTTTCAAAGTAACTGGCCAATCCCTCGTGCGCCCACCTTGCTCCGATCTTACCGCGAGACATCAAGCCTGAGTTGCCGGCCAGTTGGTGTGTCGCTTCGTGCGAGACCACTTCGATGTCCGATTCCTCGCGGGCAACTTTGACCAACAGTTCAAATGAATTGGCTAAGTGAGCCATGTCCTGCGAAACCGCGGTTCCGCGTAGCTTCAACTTGCTTTTTTGCATGTCCTTAGCCAAATCTGTCATGAGAAGCATTTGCTTGGTGGTGCCCTGATCATAGAACACGCTAATGTTGTCCTTGGGAGACCAAAATCCAGCCGCCATCTTTAGCTCTGGCGCGAGCAAGGTCGAGTAACGCTGAAAAGTCTCCTCTTCCGAAAAAAGTAAAACCATCATGTGTTCTTTGGGAGGTGCTAGTATGATTCCATCCAAGGCAAATTTCATGAAAAACGATTCGAAAACAGTTTCCAACAATTCAAGTCGCGTCTGCGATCTTGTTTTACGTCCGACTCTAACGTCGCTCGTATCGTGCAACAACACGTAGTGAGAACTAACCTCAACCTTTAATTTCTTGAGGCTGGTAACTTCGCGGAGATTCTGCTCCACCGCAGCGGCATCTCCCATCGGTTGTTTAACACGCCTTCGGGCCTCGATCAATCGCTTGACCGTCGGGTTTTCTGGCTCGATCTTGTACGCAAGACTGCAACATTCGTAAAACTCCTTAAGCAGTCCCCGTTTGAGCGCTTGGCTTGCTGCCTCCAAATAGCCTTTGACTTCCTTCGACTTAGTTGCTTGATTGAGGAGTTTTTTATACTCCTCCTGTCGGGTTGGAGCTTTGACGATGACTGCATCATCCAGGTTCAAGGCCATAGAACCAAAAGTCGGATGAGTGTACTCAAGAAGCCGGCCAGCCAGAATCTTGGTTTTACCCTCGAGTACCGTTACCAATTTTGTTCCCGGCAATCGATAAATCACAAAGTCGGCATGCGTACTTTCGGCCAAGGCCAATACCAACGCGAAAAAGCAAAGATTCCCAAAAATGCACGATTGTCTGGCGAGATGGGGCAGGAGCTTCGACTTATGCAAATGGATCACAAACGGTCGAAGATTCCGCGGATGCGTTGGCGGTGTTTTCATGGCAGGCGCTCCTTACCGCCGACAAACACACGTTTCACATCCAGACGGCTATTGAGGATCAGGACGTCCGCCCGTTTTCCTAATTCTAGGCTACCTGTTTGCTTGGATATGCCTGTGCGTTCGGCTGGAGTGAGGCTGGCCATGCGAATAACTTCTTGAAGAGTCGCCGAAGAGTTTTCCATCATGTGCCGAACCATGTGATCCATCCCCATGATAGAGCTCGCAAGACTCCCATTGGCAGCCCAACCTACCCTGCCATCGCTTTCAAACCAGGAGCCATCTTCGTCCGGACCAAATCGATATCGCCCAGGAGGTAGATCGAGTGCGCGATTGCTGTCTGTGATGAGCAGTAAGCGATTTGCCCCTTTCATTCGGTAAGCAAACTCCAACAACTCCGGCGCTAAATGAAAGCCATCTGCAATGATCTCAGTGCTCATGTCCGGAATCATCAAAACAAACTCCGCCATGCTGCCTTGCATGGGGACATTGAACCGTTGACGCATTGAGGGAACGGAACTCATGGCGCACCAGAAGTGATCCACATGACGCATCCCGGCATCGAAGGCCTGTTGCATCTCCGTCCAACTTGAGTTCGAGTGTCCGCAGGTGACGAGACAGCGACCCTTCTTGGCCGCCCGGTAGAACGCCTCAGCTCCCGGTAACTCCGCAGCGCAGGTGGCAACCTTAATCAGTCCCGTTTCGAAGTAGAGGTTAAATTCGATTCCCTCCGGGGAGCGGCGCCCCTCGATCGGATGGCACCCCACTTTGTCCTCAGCAAAATAAGGTCCGTACAGGTGCACGCCTGCAATACGCGCGCCGGTATCCATCCGTTTTCGCGCGGCAGCGCAAGCCTCAAGCATGGCCATGATCTGTTCTTGGGTGCCAGTCGTCGTTGTTGGAAAAATAGTCGTGGTTCCATGTTTCGCGTGCGCCCGACAAGCTGTTTGAACAGCTTCGATGGTACCGTCCATGAAATCTGCACCATTGCCGCCATGAACATGAATATCGATGAACCCCGGCGAAATATAACCCCCATCAGCATCAACGATCGACTTGTCCTTCGAGGATCTCTTTCGCGATTTCCCCACAAAGATTATCTTTCCCTTGTCGCATTCCAACTCGGCATTCGTCAAAAGCCGATCCGGCAGTACGACGGTTCCGTTGGTGAAAAGAATTGAGCTCACGAGTCGTCCGTCGGAAGAATGGAATTGCGGTGTTCTTACAAGTACATCATTGTTACGATCCCAACACACTCAATTTCGCTATGAGTATTTGCGGAGAAGCAGTTTTCAGCAATAATCGATCGCTGTCCGATTTTTGAGAAAACGGACAAACAGCACAAATCCATTCGTTTCCACCTTTGTCCACTTCGCTCTGTTAATATGATAGCACCAACTCTGGCCGAAATAATGCAGGAACTTGAGGCACGCGGAAACCCCTCCATCAAAAAGACGATTTTACGGCACGGTGCTCCGGAACCGCTTTTCGGAGTCAAAATTGGAGACCTAAAGCCATTGCAGAAAATGCTTAAAGGACAACAGCAACTTGCGATGGAACTCTTTGCAACGAAGAATTCCGACGCCATGTATCTGGCAGGTCTGATCGCCGATGGATCGAAGATGACTCGCAAGCAACTAGATCAATGGGCCAAGGATGCGACTTGGCACATGATTTCCGGTTGCTCCGTTTCGTGGGTCGCTTCCGAACATCCCGACGCGATCGAGATTGCCAAGAAGTGGATCGATTCCCCGAAGGAACTTGTTGCCACCTCCGGTTGGTCCACTCTCTCGTCGGTCGTAGCGACCCGTCCCGATGATGAACTTCCGATCAGCGAAATCGGCGAGTTACTGGTTCGATGCAACAAGACGATTAAGACGTCACCGAATCGGGTGCGATATGCGATGAACGGCTTTGTCATCAGTGTTGGAACATATGTCGCACCGTTGGCCGATCGAGCGATCGTGACGGCTCGGAAGATCGGTGCTGTCGAGGTGGATATGGGGGATACGGACTGCAAGATCCCCGATGCCGAAAGTTACATTGTCAAATCTCGACATGGCGCAGCCGTGGCACCGAAACGTAAGACGATGCGCTGTTAAAAAAATGGGCGTCCCAACTCCCATTCCCCTCCGCTTTGCGGGCTGTTGATTTAAGGTCGTTCGAAGAAATAGGGCAATTATGGAAACCCGAAGCGTGAGCGAGTGGGTTTGGGGGAAAAGCCCCCGACCAACCTGAAACGCCAAATCGCAGAAAGGAACAAAAATCGTACCAATGCATTTTTAGTAAACTGCTATTTGTCGCAATGCCCACGCTTGGTGGTCCACACCAAGTCTCGTAACGCACTTTTGCGGAGCAAAAGGCGACAATGTAGGACCTTAATCGCCCGAGCCAACATCTCAAGCGTGTCGTGCGCTGGTTAACGACTCAATCTTCTGCCATACTATCGTTCACTCCATCCAATCCAAACACAACCAACGTCGATTGACAACACTTTTTCTCCATCACAAAGAAGTATCGTTATGCGAGCGAGGGCAATCGTCAATAAAGTGAAGGTTCAGGTTTTGAATCACCCTCGATTCGAATTTCTTTTTTCCACTCTCACTGCAAACTTAAGACACTATGGCTGTTGCATCTACTGACTTGCGTAAGATACTGGTAGCAACCGATTTTTCACCGCACTCGAAAATTGCCCTGGCCCGAGCTGTCGAGTTGGCGATTGCGTTTCAGAGCCAGCTCATCGCAGTTCATTGCTTACCGGATTTGGCATTTGTTCCATCGGCGTCTGAGTTTGGATTACCTTACAACGACTATATGTTGATGCAGGAAGAGTTTCGCGCCGAAGCTTGTGCGACGATGAAGAATTACTTGGAAGGCACTATTCCACAAGAACAAGCGGTCAGCTCAAAGATCTTAGTCGGCGACCCGCACATTGAATTGTCGCTTTTTGCAGAAAAAGAGCATGCCGACTTAGTCGTGGCGGGACGGAGTGGCCATTCGGGTTGGGAGCAGTTTTTTCTGGGTAGTACAAGTCGGGGCCTATTCCATCGATGCCCGACTTCTGTGTTGGCCGTGAGCGACCAATGGACTCAGAGACCGAAAACGCTTTTGGCGGGTACGGATTTCTCAGACACATCCCGGAAAGCAGTCTTGAATGGGATGGCAATTGCTGAAAAATTCGGGGCGAAGGTGCATTTAATGCATGTCATCGACACGACCGACACTCCATCAAAAAGTGTCGAGCGAATGACCAGCCATGATTCGATGCGTCAATCCATCCATGACTATGCTCAATCACGACTGGAAGCGTTCATCCAATCTCTCAATTGTGATGCTTCGCAATTGCAAGTGCATCTGTCCTGGGGAACTCCATGGCGCGACATGTGCCAAACGGCTCAGAAAATCCAAGCGGACTTGATCGTCATCGGCAACGTGGGACGTCGCGGAGTGAAAGGATTGTTATTGGGAAATACCGCAGATCGTATTATGAGTCATTGCAAGTCAAGCGTCCTAGCATGGAAGTCTGTTGATAAAAAGTAAAGGCATTGGTTATTATCCGTCGCAGGCTCAAACGGGAACAAAGCCATCAATTTGGTTTACCAGCACGGCGACCCTTTCTATAGCTTTGAAGGCCTACGGCAATACAAGCAGAAATTCGATGCGATGTGGCAACCCAAGTACCTCGCGTCACCGGGAGGATTGGCACTGCCATGAAGCCTTGCAGACCTGACACAGCTAATTGCGAGAAAAAGATCGACTTAGCTGTCGCTATCGCTTTCCATATTTGGAGGCCAAAGGTTTTGCACCGAGCTGTCGTAGCCTCAATTCGCCTTGCGCAACAATGAGCTTTGCATTTTCAATAACGTTTCGCAATTGCTGCGCCTCTTGGTTCTGATGTGCGGCAGCCATGGTCGCGGGTTTTGTTTTTGCAATGATGGCCGCAGTGGCATGCCGATGGTAGGAGCTATTTCGATGATGGCTCCGATACTGTGCTTCGAGACTAGTCGTTGAAAGCGACAGGAAGAATATGAGGGCGAGTCCTATTCTTGACGACATAATTGCAATGTTCCTTTCAAATCGTTTAGTGAAACCATGTGTTCATTGTAGTCCGTCCACGAATTCGCTGCCACGCAGTTGGAGAACGAATGCATGCGATCGTTACTCATTCGTCTGCTAAAACAAGGCATTCAGGATTACGCCAACGCTGAACATAACAATATGGAAATAAACAGCAGGAGAGTAAAAGCTAACGGTCGTATCAAAGTTCGGAATCTGTCGCTGTTCATGGTTTGGCAAGTTCAACCCGTCGCTACAATTTGGAACGCCATAGCCCTTGTTTGCATTTTCTGTAAATCGTTCTACCACATTTGCATTGCGATTCAATGTCGAGAATTCCAACAACGTTAATCCCCAAGACGGTTTTTGCCGGAATCCAAAGAGCGAAGTCTCGCATCGAGGTCTCTCAAGCTCTCGTCGATTCCGCCACAATGGATTCTAGAGCGATCTTTCAAAAATTCGAAACTCGTACAGAAGGACTTACCGAACGACAGGCGAGTGAGCGTCTGGCTGAGTACGGTCCAAACGTATTTGAAAAGGAACATCGAACAAGCATAGGAGAGCTCATTTGGCATGCGGTGTTAAACCCGTTAGTGATTTTGCTTGCGGTATTGGCAGGTATTTCATTTGTGACGGGCGACGTTCGGGCTGGGATCGTGATGTCAATGATGATCGCCTTAGGTGTTGGACTTAAATTGGTGCAGGAAGCCAAAGCGGACAATGCGGCAGCCAAGCTCAAGGCGATGATTTCGGTGACGGCGACGGCAATGCGAGACGGGAGCCCGCGTGAGATACCTGTTTCGCAGTTGGTTCGCGGGGATGTCGTCACATTAGCAGCCGGTGATATGATCCCAGCCGACGTTCGTATCCTAAACGCAAAAGACTTGTTCGTTACACAAGGCTCTCTCACCGGCGAGAGTTTTTCTGTCGAAAAATTTGAGATCGAGCACAACTTCACAACCAAAGTTGCCGTCGAGCTATCGAGCATTGCGTTCCTGGGAACCAGCGTTGAAAGCGGTTCCGCTTTAGGTATCGTGGTTGCGACAGGAAAAGATACGTACTTGGGAGGAATGGCTCAGTCGATCTCGGAGCAGCCAGCCCAAACTGCATTCGATAAAGGGATTGCCAATTTCACTTGGTTGATGCTCCGTTTTGTTGTTGTAATGGTACCCTTGGTCTTTGTCATCAATGGGCTCACCAAAGGCAATTGGGGCGAAGCCTTCTTCTTTGCCATTGCAGTCGCAGTTGGCTTAACGCCAGAAATGCTTCCGATGATCGTTTCGGTCTGCTTGTCGAAGGGAGCGATTGCAATGAGCCGCAAGAAAGTAATTGTCAAACGGCTCAATGCGATTCAAAACTTAGGAGCGATGGACGTACTGTGCACGGACAAGACAGGGACGTTGACCATGGATCAGGTCATCCTGGAGCAATATTGCGATGTAGTTTTAAAGGAGGACCAGGGAGTTCTCGCCTTGGCCTATACGAACAGCCACTTCCAAACGGGGCTAAAAAACGTATTGGATAGAGCTGTGTTATCGCATACCGAAACGCACAAGCATGCGAACATTCCCGACTATCTTAAAGTCGATGAAATCCCATTCGATTTCGAACGTCGAATCATGTCCGTCGTCGTTCGGACACCAGAGGGCAAGGACCGCATTATCAGCAAAGGGGCACCTGAAGCGATCTTCCCTCGTTGCGCGACTTTCGAACTGGATGGCGATCATTTTCCTATGGACCCGTTGATTCTAAGGGACCTTTCCGAGGAGTTTGAGGAACTTTCCAAAGATGGGTTCCGCGTACTCGCAATCGCCAGCAAGGACGTCGAAGCAAGGGAGAATGTCGGTCAACACGCAACCCCCTACACAAAACTGGATGAATCCGACTTAGTCCTCAATGGCTATATCGCATTCCTCGATCCACCTAAGGAGTCGGCGACGGAGGCTATTAAAGCCCTATACGGCCATGGAGTCGTCGTCAAAGTGGTCACTGGCGACAATGATTTGGTAGCCCGCAAAATATGCAAAGAAGTAGGCTTGCCTACTGAGTTCGTTCTTCTGGGTAGCGACGTTGAAGCCATGGATGACACTCAATTGGCCAACGTCGCTATGAGAACGACCTTGTTTGCGCGAGTGTCGCCTTCGCACAAGCAACGCATTATCAAGGCTCTTCAATCGCGAGATCACGTCGTTGGATTTATGGGGGATGGAATCAATGATGCCCCCGCTCTGCGAATAGCCGATGTTGGCATTAGCGTGGACACGGCTGTGGATATCGCCAAGGAGTCTGCCGACATGATTCTCTTAGAAAAATCCTTGATGGTTCTTGAGTCGGGTGTAATCGAGGGCCGCAAGGTATTTGTTAATATACGCAAGTATGTGCGCATGGGCGCCAGCAGCAATTTTGGCAACATGTTTAGCATGCTTGGCGCGAGCCTTTTTGTACCATTTTTGCCGATGGCGCCGATACAGATTCTTGCCAATAACTTGCTGTACGACATTAGTCAGACCGCGATTCCAACCGACAACGTGGACGCTGAACAGATCGAAAAACCCCAACCGTGGGATATTAAGCAGCTCACCCGATTCATCGTTTTCATTGGTCCTTGTTCCTCGATTTTCGACTACACCACCTTTCTGATTATGCTCTATGTCTTTGGATGTTGGGATGTAACCACTCCAACATTGGCAACTCACAGTCAAAGCCTGTTCCAAACGGGATGGTTCGTCGAAAGTCTAATAACTCAGACGTTGATCATCCACGTCATTCGCACTAACAGGATCCCTTTCCTACAAAGCTGGGCATCTTGGCCCCTACTGTTAACCTCATTCTTGATCATGCTCATCGGGATCGCCATCCCCTTTACACTCGTTGGAGACTACCTTGGCTTTACGGTGTTGCCTAAACTCTACTGGCCGCTTTTGGGGTTGTCACTGTTGTGTTACGTTCTTCTGACTCAGGCCGTGAAAACGTGGCTGCTACATAGGAAATGGATTTAGGGAAATCGCGGCTCAGTGATACGCTGCCGTTCGATTTAGTGGTTGTGACCGGTTTGCTTCGACGTACGGAAACGCCACGATTGTGAGAAGCAATGCAAGCTGCTGCGATCGGCTCTGAAGTAAAAAATTAGATTGGATCAGGTATTTGTCGTTGGGCCTTAATGAGTTCGTTAATGATCGCATCTGTGCAACCGCCCGTTTGGGAAACGTAGACTCGATTGTCGCCCTGCATACCGTAAAAACAACCACGGATGGCAATTTTCGCTTAAGTCAACATAACGCATTCCAAATCGACAAAAAACAAGACAATCACGGGAAATAGATAATCCGCAATAGGTTCAAAAATCGCAATAGGTTACTGCGATTGATGTTGCGACGGGACTTGCGAACTGGCCTATTGTCTGTTTTAAAATAGCATGTAAAGTTAAACACAAGTGCACAGCCAAGTCGTTTTACTAGAATTTACGGTAAAACGTACGGGGGAACCAAACGCATAGCATCGTACTTCGGTACATGCTACGCACCGGGGCTTAGGTATCGTTTGCGATGCCAGGATTATTCCGATCCCAGCCCGTCAGCTAACCTCGTCGGCCGATTGCTAGATGTTCTTGCAATCATGGAAAGCAGTTCTTCGGAACACGCTGGTGCGCGATCTTCGAGTTGTTTTGATGAACACGCATTTTTGAATCGGCTGAGCGCATGGGATTTTCCAAGCTCGAGTACGGTTCAGTTCTAGTCGTTCTTGACACTGATCCTTCGAGCCTTTTTGCGCTCCAATCGATTCTAATGCTATGTGCACAAGGCAGCTCTGAAAGGAGATAGCTATGGCTATTTACATGTTGTTTGGACAAACCAGTTGGATAACTTTGCTTTCCTACACTGCGATCACGTTGATCGGACTCTTGCTTCTTGCGATCTGGCTTAGCTTTCGCTACATCCCCAATAACTCTGTTGGAGTGGTCGAAAAGCTCTGGTCAAGACATGGATCCGTGCCAGAGGGTGGAATCATTGCGATCCACCGAGAAGCCGGTTTTCAATCGGAATTGCTTCGCGGTGGAGTTCATTTCGGCTGTTGGAGATGGCAATTCCGAGTGCATCGCGCGCCGCTTGTAACCATTTCGCAAGGCAAGATCGGTTACGTGTACGCACGCGATGGACGTAAGCGCCCATCATGACCGGGGTCAGATTTCGGCGGCGCGGGCTTGATTTGCGGGGTAGTTTTTGCTTGTGGCAACTTGGCCACTTTCCCCAAAA
>JAYTVM010000274.1:0-19362 GCA_043743995.1 Pirellula sp.
GGCGGAGCTGCTGGCTCCCCCAAAAGCCTCAAGGAATCCGCAGCCAATCGCAATC
The DNA here is from genome assembly GCA_043743995.1 of Pirellula sp. Classification (GTDB taxonomy): domain Bacteria; phylum Planctomycetota; class Planctomycetia; order Pirellulales; family Pirellulaceae; genus JBKCUI01. The sequence continues at coordinate 56 of JAYTVM010000274.1, forward strand.
GCAAGTTCATTCGAGGCCAAAATGCCGCCGCTGGCTGCTTCGTCTAACGTACGCCCACGGCTAACGGTTAAACGAAGTTTTTGCGAAATTGGGCTTTAATGAAGGGTATTGTGATGAAACGCCCGATTGGCAAATGACAGATGGCAATTGTGGGTATGCGTGCAATGTTTTTCGCCTCGTCGAAATCGGCTCAAGGGATTAGACTAACCCCTTTCTAACGTGTTGTTCCGCTTAGGCTTTGGGTTTTAAAATGAAGGTTTTGGTTGTTGGAAACGGCGGTCGCGAACATGCTTTGGCTTGGAAAATTCGCCAGAGTCCCCGGCTAACCCATCTGTGGATCGCCCCTGGTAATGCCGGAACCGCAGAAGAAGGCGAAAATGTACCTATCGCCGCGGATGATATTGCTGGCCTGGTTTCCTTTGCCAAAAAAGAAAAAGTGGACTTGGTAGTTGTCGGTCCGGAAGTGCCGCTTACCCTTGGTTTGGTTGATGCATTGGCCAAGGAAAAGATCAGGGCATTCGGCCCCAGCAAAGCTGCCGCTCAACTCGAAGGCAGCAAGATTTTTTCAAAACTACTGCTTAGACAAGCCGATGTTCCAACTGCGGATTATCAAGCCTTTCGCGATGCTGACAGCGCTATGCGATACGTTAAGGCACGCTATCCTAACGAGAGGGAAAAGACCCCTCTAGTAATTAAGGCGGATGGTTTGGCCAGCGGAAAAGGGGTTATCGTTTGCTCCCGCCGAGAAGAGGCACTCGATGCCATTGACCGTATCGGTCGCAAGAACGAATTCGGTCGAGCCGGCGCTCAAATGGTCATTGAAGAGCGCCTTGAGGGCCCGGAGGTAAGTATTCTAGCCATCACCGATGGCAAAACGATCTTGACCTTGCCAGCGGCCCAGGATCATAAAGCCGCGTTCGAGGGAGACACCGGTCCAAACACAGGTGGAATGGGAGCTTATTCGCCTACGCCTGTCGTTACCCAAGAACTGATTGAGACCATTGAAGACCAAATCTTGGTCCCAACGATCCACACCATGAAACGGAACCGCAAGCCATTCCGCGGTGTGCTCTATGCGGGCTTAATGTTGACTCAGAGCGGCCCGAAAGTGCTTGAATTCAATGTTCGGTTCGGAGACCCTGAATGCCAACCGCTGTTGATGCGATTGCAGAGTGATTTGCTCGATATATTAGAAGCAACCGTCGACGGAAGGCTCAACGAAATCGATCCTCCGACTTGGGACCCGCGTCCGGCCATTTGCGTTGTGATGGCCAGTCAAGGCTATCCAGGGGAGTACGAAAACGGTCGTGTCATTCGAGGCTTGGAAGCCGCTGCAGGCATTCCTGATGTCAAAGTATTCCATGCTGGCACGAAGCTCGTCGATGGACAAGTCGTAACCAACGGTGGTCGAGTTTTGGGTGTAACGGCACTCGGTTCCAGCTTGGCGGATGCCAAACTGCAGGCCTACACTGCCGTTCAAGCCGTGCGATGGCCAGGAGCCTGGTGCCGCAAAGATATCAGCGACAAAGCGGTTCAGTACACTATGGAAAATGCGAGATAGCGGAAAATGTTAGATAACTCTGCCTATCTTAGTCCCGCAACCGAGAAATGCCCCATCACCAATGGGCAGTGAAATGCCCCCGAGTTTACTCGGGGGATATTTACCTTGCCTCTCGATAGATGGTCATAACCCCGGCGTAAAGCCAAAAGGCACTCACTTTGAGCCGCAACGCATTAGCGTGCGGGCCGGAAGGCTAGTAATCACTTGGAAGTCCGGCCCTCACGCTAGCGCATTGAGGCTCAAAATTTACAAAGTGAGTTAACGCACTTTTGCAGATCAAAAGACGACAATCAAACTTTGAGCACAATCTTTCCAGACAATAGACTCTGTTTTTGCAAGGTACTGGCTTCTTGCAATCGATGAGCCTGTGCGGTTTCACTCAACGGAAGGACGCGATCGATTTGGGCCTTCAGGATGTCGGAAGTCATCCAGTGATTGATGTCGGAGGCACAAACGTGCTGCTGTTGGGCCGACGCCTTAAACATTGCGAAGCCATGCAGCGAGCATCCCTTGACGTAAAAAGGACCTACGGGAAACGGGGGCCTTGCGTCGCGTCCAGCCATGAGAATCATGCGTCCCTGCTCGCTCAAGGCTCCGACTGCCAAATCGAAATCGGGTTCGCGAAGCGTTTCCCAAAACACGTTTACGCCAGTCGGAGCCGCCCGTTTGATTTCTTCGGCAACATCGGATTCGTTGTAATTGATGACGTGGTCAGCACCCAGCTCACGGCATTTCGCATGTTTGATTGAGTTGCCAGCCGTGGTAATCACGATGGCACCGATGGCTTTTGCCATTTGAACGACCATCGATCCCACGCCGCCTGTTCCGCCTCGAACAAAGATCGTTTCTCCCGGTTGCAACATCGCATGCTGGAACAATCCCAAGTGTGCGGTTATCCCAACCAGGGCAATTGCCGCCATTTCCGTGTCGTCTGCAAATTCCGGTGAAGAATGCAGCCATTTGGAATCGATCGCCGCCAGCTCCGCGAAAGTTCCTTGCCGCCCCATCAAGCCTTGATTGCTCCCCCATACGCGTTGCCCAATCGAAAGATGTTTGACTTGGGGCCCAACAGCCACGATTTCCCCAGCAAAATCACAACCGGGAATAAAAGGGTCAGGCAGTGGCCAGTAGTTTGCTCCATTGCGAATGTAAGTGTCGATGGGGTTAACGGAAACGGCACCCACTTTCACGATCACTTGGTCGTCGCCGCACACGGGCTCGGGTAAATCGCCGAATTCAATGACATCCGGGGAGCCAGTCGTTCGAAAATAGGCAGCTTTCATGTCAGAAACCAATCGCTTTTCCCAAGAGTCAACAAGTCCATTTGCACCGAAGAAGTAGTCATTGCGTTATACTACGAACGGTCTTGGTTCGCACTCCTACTTATCATCATGAAGCTATTTAACTCACAACTTAACTTACAACGGCAATGGAATTCGATTTGTTGTCCACCGATAAATTGCGATCGGATTCGGTCGCATCCAAATATGCTTGGGCTAGCCTTTTGCCTCGTTTTTTGCATGGGTTGGATAGGCAAAGCATTAGCCCAAAAAGCAGATGGTAGCGGGAGTGTTTCCGTGGCCATGCTCCGCGGTTCCTCCGTGGTAGGATCGCTCATCTCGGCGGATTCAAGCAAAATAGTCGTCCAGACCAAGACAGGAACAATCGAAAAATCTACCGCAGACATCGAAAGAGTTAGCTTTGCCAACAAGCTGGATCCTCAAAAGCCACCCGTCGAACTGACCTTGCTGGATGGCTCGAGGGCCTTCGGTACCAAACTGACCGGCAAGAGCAGCGGGTGGACATTAAAAGAAGCGTCGGGAAATGAAGTTGCAATTCCGTCCAAGTCCCTGAAAGCGGTCCAACTTAAGCCAATCGCTCCTGAACTCGCAAATGCCTGGAAATCGGCAATTCTGGAGACAAAGACTGCAGACGCTGTGATTGTGGCAAGGCCGGGGAATAGCCTCGACCGAATCAACGGCGTAATCGTCCAAGTTCAAGACGCTAGTGTTTCGTTCGAACTCGATGGCCAGCAGATCGATATTCCGATCGAAAAACTCGTGGGTCTGGTTTGGTTCCAACGCGACCTGGAACGGGTTAAACCAACCGTTGAGGTCAGTGCGACCGATCATTCGGTTTGGATGGCTGAGTCATTGTCAATAAAATCCAACGTTTTTGAACTCAAGACACAACTTGGCCAATCGGTTTCTATTCCACTCAATAAGATACTCAGTATCCATTACGCAACCGCCAATATTCGTTGGCTCTCCGAGTTGGAATCGCTCGATTCGGCGGCTGAAAAACTGATCGAGTTCAAAACTCCGATCACGAGCTTAGGACGAGCTATGGCCCCCCGATTTGTTGTGAACGGTCATGCGCCAATGGCAACCTCGTTGTCGGCCGACAAGGACCTGTATTTCCCCGGCCCCGGCCATTTCTCCTTTCGAGTTCCGGAGGGGTTCTCCTCGCTGCTATCCCGCGTGGAACGAACCGATGACGGTTCACAAAGAACAGATTTGATCATTGAGGTTTGGCAAGATGATCAGAAAATTGCGGAAGAGACGCTTGCACACAACGTGGACTTCTTTGATGTGAACGTCTCGCTCAAGTCCGAAAAAAAAACGAAGCTTGCAGTTGCTTGCAAATCGAAGCTCATGATAGGAACGGAAGTCACGTGGAAACAACCAAGGCTCAAACGATGACCAGGACGCGTCAAAACCATGTTGTCGTTATGACTGTTTTGGTTGGGATGGGAAAACGACTGATGTGCTTTTCATACAATCGACTCGTTGGCAGGCTCGTCCTCTCAATGCTGGTTTTTGGAAACGGAAAATCGTTGGAGCAAGTTTGCCTAGCCCAAAACGAAAATGCGATTGTTGCGATGGCCCCCAACCCAACTGAGGCGGTCCTGGCGGCTCAGCAACAGCGCATCGAGGCAATGCAACGAGCGTCCCGTCCGACGGTGGCGGTCTATGGCACAGACGGTCAGGGTGGCGGTAGTGGAGTTTGCATCTCGCCAGATGGGTATGTGCTAACGAATTTTCACGTTTCAAGCCCTTTTGGGTACCGCATGCGATGCGGTCTCAACGATGGGAAAATGTACGACGCCGTGGTGGCGGGAAGCGATCCGACGGGAGACTTGGCTGTTCTGAAAATGGTCGGCCGGACCGATTTTCCAGTTGCGGCCCTAGGCGATAGCGACAAGGTCCGAATTGGACAATGGTGCTTTGCTGCAGGAAACCCATTTGTGTTGGCCACCAATCTCCAACCGAGCATCACGTATGGATTGATTAGTGGTGTTCGTCGATACCAATACCCAAGTGGTACGATTCTAGAATATAGCGATTGCATTCAGACCGATGCTGCCATCAACCCTGGCAACTCGGGTGGTCCTCTTTTCAATATTCGTGGTGAGCTGATCGGAATCAACGGTCGATGTTCCTTTGAGAAGCGAGGACGCGTGAATGTCGGCGTGGGTTACGCCATTTCGATTAAACAAGCCATGAATTTTTTCTGGCAGTTGCGTTCCGGACGCGTTGTGGACCATGCAACCCTAGGCTTTACGGTCGCGACGGAAAGCAATGGCAAAGTCGTCGTTTCGAATATTCTTGAAAGCAGTGACGCTTACCGACGTGGCATTCGTTTTGGCGACGAAATCTTGCGGCTCGGTGACCGAGACGTAGCAACGACGAACCAGTTGAAAAACATTCTAGGCATCTTTCCGGACCAATGGCGCATACCGATTCGATACCGAAACGCTGCTGGAGTCATGGAGACGTACGTTCGATTGCAAAACCTGCATTTGGCGAGTGAGTTAGAGGAAATTATCAAAGGCGAATCGCCGCAGAAACAACCGCCTCGCAAGCCGCCGGGTGGAAAAGATCCAATCCCCCTCGATAAAGAAAAACCGGAGGCTCCGAAGCAAGTCAAATCAGCCAAAAAGGATGCGGTAGACGATCTTTTTGTGGAGAAGCGAGGCTTCTCGAATTATTACTTCAATCGCTTGGAACTGGATCGTATTCTTGGCTTGCAGGCAGCTCAGGGTTCTTGGACAAGCAGCTCGGAATCGTGGAAAGTAACTGGGGAAATTCCTGGCGAGCATCTCAACGTTGAGATGCTGATGTCGGACTCGAATTGTACGTTTCGACTAGGTGATAAAACCGAAACGTTGCATCCATTCCAAGGCTGGCCAAAATGGATCAAACAGCGTTCTTCCATTGGAGCCTTGATGGGAATGCGAATCTGGCAGCAATGGAATCGTATCGGCCCCCGACTAATGGGTGAAGCCATCTATTTGGGACGGAATCCGGTCGTTGGGCACGATAACCTATTGGACGTCACGCGGATTACGGTGAGCGACTTTGACGTTTTGGTTTACACGAATACCGACACCGGTTTGATTGAGCTCATCGAAGTCTTTTCGGATAAGCAAACCGACCCGGTTGAACTGTTTTTTGAAAAGTACGAAACGGTCGATGGGCGAGCCACTCCCAAGAGGATCCGATTGGTCTACGGATTAGAGACGCAGTTCGTTGTCGGGATCGATCAGTTACAAAAAAGTGAAGTAACAGCGGGGCCAGGGCTCTAATGCAGATTCTTCAACATGACGAGCTAATAAAGACTAAGTCTTTATTGGCCGCGGGTGAGGCTCTTGCCGAACCCATCCAGTGTCAGCTCGGCAGGAGCTTCGCTCTCCCGTTTTTTAAGCGATCGCTCGTTTGCGTTTTCATGGCTGGATTCTCGTGCGTCTCTTCCACTCTAACTTTCGCAACGGAATTGGAACGGGATGCCAACGTTGTCATCAACAACGAAACGCTTATCGCAACCAGCCAAGAAAAGGTGGTTAAGCTGTACGGAGCAGGCGGGGTGCGTGGATTAGAGAGTTACCAGAGCGGAATCCTAGTCGGTAACTCGGGTCATATTTTGACTAGCTGGAGCACCGTGCTGGATGTGGCAAAAGTTCGGGTCGTGACGTTTGACGGCCGTCGGTTGGATGCAACTATGGTTGGGATGGATCCTCAAAACGAGCTCGCCTTACTTAAGTTGGAGGACGCTGGGCTCGTCGGTTTTGACTTGACGAAAGCCGCGCAGGCTTCGACAGGTCAACGCGTCTTTGCCATCAGTAATCTGTTTGGAATAGCGGCCGGAAATGAATCTTGCAGTGCGCAAAAAGGGGTAGTCATGGCCTCGACTCCGCTGACAACCCGTCGCGGCAAAACCAAATCGCTCTACCAAGGTCGTGTCTATGTATTAGATGTTATGACAAATAACCCGGGTGCATCGGGAGGAGCGTTGATCGATCTTCAAGGTCGATTGGTCGGGATATTGGGAAAAGAAATTCGAGACGAACAAGCGGGAATCTGGCTTAACTATGCACTGCCGATGGATGTCGTAAAATCAACAGTCGATCGCATCCTTTCCGGAAACACTTCCATTCAAGCTTCGGGGCTCAAGTCGGTTGCACAACCTCATCGAATCAACGATCTTGGCATTACTTTGATTCCGGACGTCTTGTCCAAGACGCCACCCTTTATCGACCAAGTGCGCGATGGATCGATCGCGCAAAGATCGGGAATGCAAACCAATGATTTGATTTTGCTGTTGAATGATCAACGCGCCGACTCTCGCAAGAGTTTGGAAAAGATGCTCGCAACCATCAACCGCGCCGATTCCTTTTATGTGCTCGTCCAACGCGGACAGGAACTGATTCGCATCCATGTTCGACCTTAGATTAAAATGTTGGCTTAGTGTTGTGCTTGGAGCGATATGCGTTTTGTTTTTCGCAATGGGCGAATCGCTCGCCGGTGATCCCCCTCTGGATGAACAAGAACAGCAAGCCTTTCAAGCAGCCGCAGACTTTTCTCAAGACTGCGTTGTTCAAGTGGAAACGTTTGGCGGTCAAGAGATTGTCAACAAGCAGTTCGTTGCGTCCGGCCCTTCGACTGGGACCATTCTGACCCCGGACGGCTGGATTGTTACGAGCATCTTTCAGTTTCGAGGCCAGCCCGCCTCGATCACCGTCGTATTGCCAGACGAGCAGCGCAAGGCTGCAAAGCTTGTCGCTCGAGACCACAGTCGAGAGTTGGCCCTTTTGAAAATTGACACAGATAAACCGCTGAAGGCGGCCTTGGCAAGCGATCGAGGTTCCTGGCAAGTCGGGCAGTGGGCCATTGCGCTCGGCAAAACATTTGATTTCAAAATCGCTAGTCGCAGTGTTGGGATTCTTAGCGCTCAAGGACGGATCTGGAACAAGGCTATCCAAACCGACGCCAAAATCTCACCGCAAAACTACGGCGGACCACTGATCGACTTGCGGGGAAGGGTGATGGGCATTCTCGTGCCAATCAACCCGGGAATTGCAACTGAGGGTGAAGTGGAGCAATGGTACGATTCCGGGGTTGGCTTTGCTGTCCCGATCTCCGACATTTTGGAACGCTTGCCGCGTTTGCAGCGAGGGGAAGACATTTACCCTGGGAAAGCCGGCTTTCGAAGCCAGAGCCCGGATGAATTTTCACCGGAAATAATCCTGAGCGGCGTTACGCCAGGCTCACCTGCGGCCAAGTCCGGAATGCGAGCCGGCGACCGAATTGTCGCCGCCGGTCCTAATCGCGAAGGCCTCAAAGCTGTTGCCATGCACTCAGAACTCAAGCATGTCATGGGGACGCTGGATGCGGAACAAAGCATGTTTTTTGAGGTGGAACGCGATGGTGCAAAGAAGCAATTTGAAGTGAATTTGGTCAAGGAATTGCCAACGTACCGCGAACCGTTTTTGGGAGTTGTGGTGGATGCAAGCAGTCCGCCAACTGCGCCAAGGGTCATTGCCGTCCTGCCTAATTCTCCTGCGGAAAAGGCCGGGATTGAGGTCGGCGAGTCGATCGTCAACGTAGGCGAATGGGACATGAATGAAAAAACACCGCTAGATGCTCGAATGGCTTTTCTCGATTATCGCGAACCGATTGCGTTGAAACTGGAAAAGAACGGGAATTCTAGACTCGTTGACGTTTCCTTGGAGCCACATCCCGAACGGGACTTTGAGTGGCCGACGGTAAAAGTTGCCGTTACAGAAAACGCGACCGAACCCAAGGGAGCCAAAGGGACCATTCAATTGCCCTTAGGAGACGTCAAGAACAAGGCATTTGCGATTGTTCCCTCGAACTATTCCGATGCAATCCCACACGGATTGTTGATTGTATTTGCGGAAGCGGGGGGGCAAGACCAAAAACAGTGGGCGGACGCTTGGGAGCTCTTTGCAAGGGACAATCGATGGATCATTGTCGTCAACCAGTCGGCGGACGAAAAAGCTTGGTCGCTGGAAGAGGTTGAGATCGGCGTTCGTCTTCGATCCTATATTTCAACGAATTACACAGTAGACCGACGACGCATTTGCGTAGGCGGAATCTCCTCCGGAATGTTGCCTGGACTCATCTTAGGACTTCAGGGAGCTGAAACGTACCGAGGGGTTTGGCTGTGCAATGCCAAAATTCCAGCCCGAGCCCGCGTGCCAGCCGCCGAGCCGCTGAAATCGATTAATTTTTTCATCAATGGAACAGACCCTTCCACAAATACGTTTGTGACTCAGGCGCAAAAAATTGGCTACAGCGTCGCCTACCACGCGGAAGATATGACGGCCGCTAAGATGCAGGATTCCAGTGTTCTGGGCAAGCTGCAGCGTTGGCTGCGATTGTTGGAGGCCTATTGATGGGGGCAAATCCTGGCGGCAAGGTCAAGCCCAAGGCGAGGCTGCCTCAACGGGCACCTCGAAGCGAAACGGCCAACATGCGTTGGCTTGTTCTAATTGCCGCGATTGGACTAATGCTTTTTGCCGTGGTTCTGCGGCTTCAGCCATCCCTACTATCCAAAGACACGGCTTTGGCTTCGGACCTATTCGGCAAAGTAGGAATCGTCTTTTTGTGCGTGTGGATCGCTTGGCCGGCGATCGAGTTGCTATGGCGATCGCCGAGTGGAGTTGCGCTCACGGTCGCGATCGTATTCGCCGCGGGCCTTTCTGTTTTCAACCGCAAAACACTCTTTGTCACAGGTCCGTTCTTGATCGTTGCAGCCATCCTAGCGGTCCTCTTGGGATGGATCCGAAAAAAGAACAATCGCAGTTGAATTTGTAAGCGTCCAGCGATCTATGCATGCGTTGCGACCGTTAACGGTCATTAGCAGCAAACAAAGTGCCAAAAAAGCATTTCCGGATTGTTATCCTGTCGGTTTTCCGCAAGTAAATGTTCTTTTTGGCTTGTTTTCCACCCAGTTCACGCTTAGAATGTCAGGAAGTTACCCATTACCCCTTTGTTTGGGGGGTTTTATTTGGCTTTATTGTCTTGTTTTTAATCTGTTTTTGGGAGAGTTTATGTTTAGGCGTTTTTCAGTTAAGAGAAACGGTTTTACGTTGGTAGAACTGTTGGTGGTCATCGCCATCATTGGGATTTTGGTAGGGTTGTTACTGCCGGCAGTGCAAGCTGCACGCGAAGCAGCACGGCGTATGCAATGTTCCAACAATTTGAAGCAACTCGGGCTGTCGCTTCACAACCATCACGACGCGTTCAAGCGGTTTCCTGCTGCGTCGAGAGATCCGAATTACAAGACTGCGTTAAGCGCAGGGAATTCTTGGGAACGCCTCGGCTATTTGGGGAATTTGCTCCCCTACATTGAGCAGTCCGCTCTGTACAATCAAATCGTCCCGTTCGCGTTGACAGGCGGTAGGCCGTGGTCGACCAATGCAGTTGGAACGCTGTCAGGTGTTGACTATCCAAATCCTTACTTGAAGAACGTGGCTTCGTTCGTATGTCCTTCCGATCGAACCATTATCGTCGCAGGCGATGAAGTCAAGACAACGAATTATCTGTGCAATCGTGGCGACGTTTTCCTCAATTTTGACGATTGGGAGTGGCGAGGATTGTTTGCTAACGGCGACCGGGGCCGAGGAACTTTTGCGACCATGATTGATGGGTCTTCAAACACCATTGCGATTGCCGAAACCGCAATTGGTAAGGAAAATACTCCATCCTTTGTTAAGAGTGGAACAGCCAACGGAGTTGCCATCCCAGCCGGTGGGGTTTTCTCACCTTCGCTGTGCTTGGCCCGCCGAGGTCAGGGTGGTCAGTTGACAGGTTCGGTTCGTGATACTTCTGGTAACGGTGGTTGGGGTAAAGGCCGTCGATGGGGTGATGCGACCAACATTTACAGTGGCTTCTTTACCGTCTTGCCGCCAAATGCTCCGACCTGTGCTTCGGGAAACGAAGAGCATACCGCTATGTCGGCTGCTAGCAGTTACCACACAGGTGGTATCAATGCGGTAATGGGTGACGGCTCGGTACGATTCATCTCCGATTCGATTGACACTGGCAATTTGTCAGCGACAGTCTTGGGGCCAAGCGGGAACACCAGGGGTTATACCGGAAACTCCCAGTGGGGAGTTTGGGGTTCCTTGGGTTCGCAAGCTGGTGGTGAAGTAAATACTTCCGATCAGTAATTAGCGAATCGCAATTTCAACTGAGCCGGACCACTTTGGTTCGGCTCTTTTTTTTCACTTAGGATAAAGATGGTTGATATGTTACGAAAATATGCACTAGCAAGTGTCTCTCTTGTTTTGTTTTTTGCTCTAGGTTGTGGTAGTGGTGGCGAACCGGTCAACTATGTGGAAGGTACGGTCACGATGGACGGTGTACCCCTGGCCGACGCGACGGTTTCCTTCTCGCCAATGGCTGGGGGCACTGGGAAAGCGGCGGTCGGAATGACGGATGCAAAAGGGGTTTTCAAACTATCGCCCGTGCAGGGATCTGTTGGTTCTGGTGCGAGCGCAGGCGATTACGAAGTTTCCATCGTGAAAGATGCTAAGGCTGCTGCCGTAGACCCAGAAGCCTGGAAGACCGACCCAAATTATGGAAAAGAGACATCCAACCCAACAGCGGTAGCGAAAATCAAATCGGAAGTCCCAGCAGGTTATTCCAATCCAAGCACGTCTGGCTTTGTCGTGACGGTGAAGCCAGGCAGCAACACGGGCATCAAATTTGACTTGAAGAAAGACTTCGCCGCGGCGAAGAAGAAGTAAGTCGATCGGCCAACAGCATTGTTGAGTGGCGTGTGGCATGTCGCAGCGTTTGTGTAACGTGTGGCACGTCCCTGAGTTTACGAAGGGCGTGGTGAGTCGCTAGAAACCTTTGCCTCACTTCCCACGCCCATCGCTCGATCGCTCTGGGGCGTGCCACACGCACTTTCGCAGAGCGAAAGGCGACAAAGCCTACTCCGGCCTAACGACTTCAAGCAGTTCGATGGCTGGTTCGTGATCGCAATGAATCAAAGCCGTTCGTCCATAACACACAGTGCCAAGTTCGACATCGAAAAACTTAGCTAGAACAGGCCCGCATTCCACGCGCAACAGGTCGAACAGTTCGATCGCTCGAAGCACGTCATGTTCGATCAGCACACGTCCCAGTGGCTTTCGCTGCTCGAGAATTTCATTCCGGGGTTTGTCTGACAAATACCTGGTATTCAGCCGTACGATTCCGTATTGAACAACACGCCGTGCCTGATGGGTTTTAAGCAGTATTTCTCGGCGGTAATGTTCGTCAGCAAAATCGGACTGAAGCACCTCTACATCGACTTGGTCTGCGTGATGAGACTCAACTGTAACGGTCATATGATTCGAGTGGTCGAGAAGTTTCCGATACACTTTTGGTACGGACGCGCTGTCGACCCGCTCAAATCGACCGAGCAGGCCTGGATCTTGATAGTAAATTTCGATCAGCTCATTGGCTGAGATGCACGGACCATTGCACGCCGCGTGCTGAGATTCGTCGAAGGGAGTCTGCATTCGGTTAAGTCTGCGTTATGAATGAGCGACTTCAATGGCAACGCCAGCCAGAGCGGGAGGTGTTTTCAACGCGATGTTGTGAATCACTACGGCCGGTTCGTGTCCATGAGTGCCTTTGATATCGGCTTCGCTCAAAACAGTGTCGATCAAATAATGAAAGAGTCGCTTTAATGGCTCTGGTTCAATCGCGATAGCGATCTCCACGGCCCTCTCTCGGTGTCTGTCGATCAGTTTTTCCGCTTGCTCGAATACGCGAGCTTTGGTGAATAATTCTCGGGAAACTGAGATTCTTGCCACGTCTGTGAGGCTTGATTCGCTCCCCATGACGTGCAGGAGGCGATTTGCATCTTCTGTGGAAAGCGACTGGAGAGCCAAGGCTAACAGAACAGTGGGTCGGCCTCCCAGAATATCCCCGGCGGCTGAGAGCTTGTTGTGATCATCGCCGTGCCAGTCTTGCAAATCGTTGATGATTTGGAACGCCACGCCCATATTTCGAGCAAATTGCTTAATCGGTTCGGCGTAGGCCGCTGCGTCTCCAGCCAGCCTGACGCCTGTGTAGAGGGCCGCTTCAAAGGCAGGGGACGTTTTCAATGCGTAGATTTTCAGTGCATCGAGTGGTGTTAGACGTTTGTTGGTTCCATCTCGCCATAACAATTCCGCTCCTTGCCCCTCTGCCAAACGCATGTGGGCGGAAGACAAGCAATTGAGGATTTCAGCGGCAGCCGGGGCGCCTATGGATTCGATCTCTCGTCCGATGAGACGATATCCCATTCCGATCATGTAGTCGCCGACGTTGATTGCGGTCGAAAGGCCAAATTGCTGGTGCATGGCTGGAACACCGTAGCGAAATGCATCTCCGTCCTCAATGTCGTCGTGCACCAGCGAAGCCTTATGGAAGCACTCGATGCTCAATGCAGCGCTTTGGACACCGCGGTTAAAACCAGCCACCACTTTGTCGCCACCGGATCCCGTGGCTTTTCCATCAGACATGGCATCAAACGCGGCCAACGTGATAAACGGTCTCGAATACTTGCCACCACGGGCCAGGAAGTTGGCCGCCAAAGCTTCCGTTGCTGCGATCGGGTCGATTTCTGCGAGTGGATCGGCAGACTCGATATCGATATGCGTTTGGCTACGTTGCCGTCCCAGGAGAGTGTTGAGCTGAGGCTGAGAAAACAAATCGCTTGCCCCACGCATCAAATGGACGTACGACCTTGTTTTTTGCTCAGTAACCGGCTGCTGGACCATGATCATGTCCCGAACCCAGGCTTCGTCGACGCTCGTGTTACGGCAATCGCTCGAGAGCAACGGAACGGCCATGCACGGGATGCCAGCCAACAGAATCTTGTCGATGGCTTTTTCCAACACATTCAAGCAGGCGACGCCCACGATCGAATCTACGTATCCGCTAACAATGATTTTCAAAACGACAGGAGAACCCTCCGCCACGAGTACTTTATAGCCCATTTCTTCGGCTTTGGTTCGAAAGTCGGCGATGCTGCAAGCACCGCATTTCTTGCAATCCATGCCGAATTCGTCGTAGTCTGCAGGGCAACCTTCCGCATGCTTCAAGCAGTGAGGAAGCAAGAAAAGGCGTCGGCTGGGAGGCGTTGCTGCTACTGCATCGCGAAAGAATTCGGTGCTAATCATCACCATGATCCAGCCCACGTATCCCTCGGACATACCGATCTCTTCCAGAGTCCGACGCGCGATCTTCTCGAGCTCATCTTTGGTCGGAGGCATCTCTTTGTTCATCCGAGCAGCCACTTCCCGGCATTTATCTCGCATTTGTTCTCGCAAGAGAGGTGTCTCGGGAACAAGCTTCAGATGACTGGTTTTGCGTCGCGTTTTCTTTTCCGGTTTTTCAGACGTGTTCGGTGTTTGGGTCTCTAGCATCGAAGCAGGTGGGGTTAACGTTGACAAAACTCAAGTCCTTTGTTCAGGGCACCCAGTGAAAACACCAGTGGATACATTTTTTCGTGATACCAAAGCCGAGCGAAATAAAACCCGATCGGCTGACTGACGCGGTGGTGGTCTCGCTGGATAGCATCGCACAACCAATTCACGCCACGCATTATAGAGTCGGCACAGTCCTTTGTGCCACCGCTGGACATGATTCCTTCCAATGCAACACTTGTTTCTTCAATTGTACTTGTTACAGAACCCAAAGTCGGATCAGATCCAGGGTAGAAACTGTTTTTGCCTCCTCCCCACCCCCCGTCCGCGTTTTGATTCTCCAGCAAAAAGGCTAAGCCACGCTGAAATACGGGCGCGCCGACTCGGTCGCATTGGCTATAACACAATAAAACCCTACTGGTTCCGTAAATTGGATTGTCTTCCTCGGCCCGGTCCTGGTTTCCGAACCAAAGTGGAAGCCAACTCCCGTTTTTATTTTGATGTTTTTCTAAGTAATCCCACCCTCGTTCGATGGCGGCATCAAATCCTTTAATTCTATCCCCCGATCCGAAGGCGATATTCCAAGCGGACAATGCACGGATCGCATGAGCGGTCAAATCACTGCCGCTTCGATCAAACGGCAAAGTTCCCCAGCCGCGACAGAATGTGGGCCAACCTCCATCTCGATTTTGAAGTCGTATCAGCCACCGGCATCCAGCCTTTGCTGAGTGCCTTACGCGTTCCAATCGAACAGTCTCCAGGCTGGAAGTGCTCGCGTCGCCGTGCGCTTGATGCGTCAAGCAGGCTTCATGCCATTTCCCTAATGCGATCAAAGCCGCTGGCGTATCGTCGGAATCGGGCACCGCTCCGCTCAAATTCGTCCAGCCCCATCCACCTGGCTCAGCACCTGTAAACGCATGTCGCTTCCGATGTTGGCATGTCAACAACCAGTCGATCGTTCTATCCCACTCCAGTTGGGAGGGCGAGGCTCGTCGGTTTGGCGAGGCTCCTGGGGAGGGCGAGGCTCCTGCCGAGCCAAGGACCAGCTCGGCGGGAGCCTCGCCCTCCCATGCACTTGCATCGAAAAAATTCGCTGCCGCCAAAGAAGTAACCCAGGTTGCTAAATTCGTGTCGATCGGCCAACTTCCATCCTCCAAGACCGAGTCGATGATGAATTTTCGCGATTCGACAGCCACCCGCGATGAACCCAAGCCAATGGAGGCAAGACTCATCAATACGAAACTGGTCAGTGGCACGGCTTCGAGATAACCACCGCTGGTCGGTTGCATCCGCGTTAGCACTTTGAGCGACGTTGCCCTGGCGGCCGCCCGAACCATTCTAACGATCGGATTTTGCGGGGGACAATGAACGTACTGTGCCTGTCCAATCGCGACCAAAGCTGGAATCGCATAACTAACTACCGGCAATTGAACAAAGCGGTACCATGCCTGCGGTAGAGCTGCCGCTTCAAACGGCAAAGTGGGGATTTGTCTCCAATCGACGAATCCAGCCAACGCGCAGTTGGTCATGATAGGCACAACGAAGGTCTTGTCTTTGCCATAACGTTGTCGCAATCCCTCCCAACTGCCTCGACGGTCAACGTAGCTCCAAGCGGCTGCGATTCTCTCTGCGTAACGCGAATTGTGGCCAGCCAACTGCCATGCGGCCAAAACCAGAAATGTCGTTGCAATATTGGAAAGAGATCGGTCTGTATCGCCAAAGCCTCCATCCGTGTTTTGAGCCCGCGAAAGCCATTCCGATCCCTTCTCAATCAACCGATCCCAGTTTGCCGGTGCATAGCGATCGCTTCTAGAATCTTGCTCGATTGGCCAGGAATTCTTTTGAAACTGATCGCGACTAATCGATAACGCACTTACCGCCGTCGCGGTCGAAAGGGCGGATGTCGAAAGTGTTCCGGTCCAATGGTTCGCCGACCCCTTGAGCAAAACCAAATCCGATCGCAATCGTGCTACGGCCTGTTCCATTTGTTGCTTGAGCATTAGCAAATTCATGATTAGGTTAACGGGATCCGCAGTCCGTCGTAGGCCAGTTGCACATGGTCAGGCAATCTGGCGTTCGCTGATTCATAGTCGAGGTCGTGCGACAAATGAGTTAAGTATGTCATTTTGGGCTTAATCCGTTCCACTACCGCAACCGCTTCCTCAACTGAAAAATGGGTTGGATGGGTTGTGTAACGCAATGCGTCCAGTACCAAACAGTCCAAACCCTGCATTAATTTCAAGCTCGACTCCGATATGAAATTCGTATCGGTGCAGTACGCGACATTTCCAATTCGGTAGCCCAAGACGCTACAATTCGGACCATGAACCAAAGGGATCGGTTGCAAAACCGTGTTCAACACTTCAAAGGGTTCCGTCGCGATCGAATGGATCTGCAATTGTGGCGTGGCTGCGGCATGCGTTGGTTCACGTCTATCAAAAGCATAGTCGAAAACCATTCGTATCCGCCGCTCAACAGTCGTCGCACAATACAAGGGGACGGCATGCCCCAGAACAAATGGGAATAATCGCAAATCATCTAATCCATGCAAATGGTCCGCGTGTTCATGTGTAAAGACTACGGAATGGACCATTCCAATCCCCTCGCGCAACAACTGATAACGCAAGTCTGGTGAAGTGTCAAAGAGCAGGTTTCCATCTGGCAAGCCCAATATGGCGCCAGACCTAGTCCGATTGTTCCTTGGATTCGAACTCGTGCACACCGCACAATCACAACCGATGGCTGGCACGCCAACGCTCGTGCCAGATCCGAGCAAGATCATTTGCCCCTTGAAATCAATCGAACGAAACCGTCTTTCCACTGCGCAAGTCCTAACCGAGTATTTGGCTTTCCGTTGCAGTGTACTTCAAATCCTCCTGGGTCCCAAGTCGGTTGTCCAACTCCTTTCAAGAACTGAACGAGCGAAGGGGCTCGCTCGTCCACGACGTCCTATTTTGGACAATCGATACAGACCGGTCCCTTTTTGATTTGCTCAATTGGTTTAATGCAGTTGGCCGATTTTCTAAAATTGAGCAAAAGAGCAACAGGATGCCAATTCGGTAACGACGTTTTCATCGCGCATGGATGGTGCGAAAGAACTAACAGGTCCTATTCCATTCCAAGCCTTTGAATTTCATGCCGCGAAAATCAAAACGAGACGATTTGGCCGCTTCCAAGCCTCCGACGACCCAATCAGTCGCACCCGATCCTGGCAGACAGCCTCGTATCGTCGGATGGCTGGTTTTGATTGTAGGCGCCTTTAGTTCGTGGTACTGGTACCGACCGCTTCCAGACACCGTCAACCAGACCGTCCATTCCACACCCGCTTCCTCGTGGCCAACATCAGCCACAGGCCCTAAAAGTCTCTGGAGTGACCAAGGACTTGTCGTACCCAGTACTTCGGGCACCACGGAAAACCGCCCGGAATTTCGGGACCAACGTGTGAACCAACCAAGTGACGAATCGCGTTTGATTGGGGCACCCAAGGTAACTCTTGTACCTTGGAATGACGTTCAGCATGACATTCGCGAAATTCTCAAAACAGAGCGGGTGCCAATGGTTCCCGTTGCTCCGGACCTGACGCAGACCAAGCCGTCGTTCAACACACCCCAAGTTTGGACTCCGGACGAGCAGCGAGTCGGTCGAACAAGTGAAACAACGCAGTTGAACTCGAATTGGCCAGACCAGGGATACGTTCCACCCGCCAAAACCAAGCGAGACCAGCGCCGGGCGGCCGTTCAAATCACCACTCAAATCCCTCCGCTATTGGAAACCGGAATGAAGTCGATACGAGCCACTGAATCCGAAGAATCCACGATTCAATCCGAACCAGCACGGCAACCACAATTTATTCGGCAGCCGAAAACGTAGGTCAGTCGCTCCGCGACTGACGTCCACGCTTCTTCTCGCCTAGCGATGACGGCGCGTCCGATTGTTGAAAACATTTCTTGACAGGCAATTCTCATGGGTTGTTTCGGCTACACTGAACGCGAGTCGCGGAGCGACGTCGCCTACGTACATCAATCGTCGAAGTCGAAATCGAGTTCAATGTCCATAGCAGAGTCCAACTATCGATTGCTCGATTTCGGAAAAGGCCGAAAGCTTGAACATTTTGGGGACTTGATCGTCGACCGCCCTTGTCCTATCGCGACATCCCCAAAAAAGGACGCAGGACTTTGGGAGCAAGCCGACCTTTCGTACGGACTCAAAGCGTCGGACCATTGGCATTACAGCAACCCCAATGCCATCCCCATCGCCACAACCAAAGAGAATTGGTTTTGCGAGTGCGACGGCGTTCGCATGTCACTTAGGCCAACACCGGCTGGGCAAGTTGGGGTCTTTCCTGAGCATTGGGGGCATTGGCCATGGCTGTTAGAAAAACTATCGTCTGCAGGCTCGAAGCCGTCCATTCCAATGAGGGTTCTGAGCCTTTTCGCTTATACGGGAGCGACAACGCTGGCGCTGGCTCGAGCTGGTTGCGCAGTGACGCATGTGGACTCCTCGAAACCAACCGTCGTTTGGGCTCGAGAGAACTGCGCCTATTCGAATCTTGGCAGCGCATCCATTCGGTGGATCGTCGACGATGCAACGGCGTTTGTAAAACGCGAACTCAAACGAAATAGTCGATACGAAGCGATCCTTCTCGACCCGCCAACTTATGGTCATGGGGCCAAGGGAACACGATGGGAAATCCATCGGCATCTGCTGCCACTCTTGAACGACTGTTGGCAATTGCTTTCGGAGGATCGCCGGGCGGTCTTGCTAAGCGGCCACTCATCGCACATCGCGATTCGAGATATCAACGAGCTTATTGGCCAGCAACATGGAGCGGAAAGTGTTTTGAACTGCGAAATCACACAAGCCAATCTCGTCGATGCGTTTGGTCGAAAACTAGATTGCGGCTTCGCTGCCCGCTATTCGTTTTGAAATTGCTCAAGTGATAGGGGTAGGGAAGCCGGGTAGACCGGCTCCCCTCCCTCCAAACCGTACGGGCGGTTTTCCCGCATACGGCTATCCAGTTAGTAGGTTCCC
>JAYTVM010000275.1:0-5150 GCA_043743995.1 Pirellula sp.
AAACCGTAGGAGGGTTTCCATGCGACGATTCTTTTTGGGCATGGCGATCGCCTCGCTGACCGCCGGTGCTCCCTTGACGGCGTTCGGTGGAGATCGCGAGATCGCCGATGCCATCGTTTCTACACTTAAACAAAAGCAAACAGACGGAACCCTAAAAGGTTTCGACATCGACCTCAGTGTCGAAGATGGCATAGTTGTCATCGGTGGTACTGTTGCAAATCAAGCCCAGTTGGATAGCGTACTAAAAATTGCTTCCATTACTTCGGGTGTAAAGCTGGTTGAGAACAAGGCCAGCGTTCGGACACAGAGTGCGGCGAAGCCTGTAGCCGAAACGGCTTCCAAAAGCTTAGTCATGCCTGCCTCTGCAAATGAAGCGGGAGATGATTCGCCAGCGTTGCTTGCCGAGCCAAACCGATTCACAGAGGAAATTCATCCTGTAGTTTCGCCTGTCGACGCAGGTATCACCTCTGAGATTTTGGGTCGACTTGGTAGTGCTCAGAAAAATGGCCACCTGCGAAATTTCGAACTGGACATCTCCACCGTTGGTGGCGAAGTCTGGGCACGCGGTGTTGTGGCTACACCTGAGCAAAAACAATTGGTCCTAAAAACAGCTCAAATGACGCCTGGCGTGCGCAAAGTCATCGACGACATAACAGTCAATGGACGCGTTCGACCAGCCAGCAGCGAAGTTGCAACACCGTCGTCGATGCCTGTCAACGGCAGTGGAGTTCCAAGGGCCTTTGCACCAAGTAATTTGGCAAACGCTCAGATGCCTGGCGGTGCCAATTGCTACCAGGGCCCAGTACAAGGCGGAGCAGGCTACGGCAGTGGCGCACCGGTGCCAATGCAAGGCGGAGCGGGTTACGGCGGTGGAGCACCTCGCTACGACCAGCCAAACTTGCCTGGCTACGCTTGGCCAACCTATGCCGCGTATCCAAACTCGGCTGCAGTGACCTATCCAAAGCAATACAGCGCTTCGGCCTGGCCCTACATCGGACCGTTTTATCCATACCCGCAAGTTCCAACCGGATGGCGCAAAGTCGCCCTCGAATGGGATGATGGACTCTGGTACCTAGACTTCACTAGCAAGTAGTCTGATCAACTGTCTGTTGAAAAAAAGAAAAGCCGATGCAAACCGCATCGGCTTTTTGTTTTGTCAAAATCGTGTGGCACGCCCAAAGCGATTAGCTCGAAATCCAATTCTATCGAGTTCCTTGGCGGATAAACAAGGTCACCATGACCGATGACGGACGCTGGATTCGAAAAGTAGAAGACAGGAAGCGATTAGCGATGGGCGTGGGAAGTGTGGCAAGTGATTCTAGCGATTCACCACGGCCTTCGTACCTCAGAGCGGCTGTGATTTTATAGTACCAATCACGCTCCGCGTGATTTTCGCAGTTCAAAAACCTTTGGTTTCTGAGGCAACATCACGCGGAGCGTGATGGGTACTTTCATCAGATTCGAAAAAATCACAGCCTCAGAGCGTGCCACACGTACTACTCCGGCAAGGCCGAGGTTGCACCGCGGCACGGATCCCAGTCCACTTGACCATAGCCGAGCATTGCTCCAACTGCTAACGCTAAGTCCACCTTGGCGATTTGGTAGTCAGTGGCCGCTTGCACCTCTTGCGATTGGGCATCGCCAAGATTCGAAATGGTGATTAATACATTGATGCTGGTGCTTTTGCCACTCATGAATATTTTGGTTTCGCCTTCAAACGTTTTCTGAGCCGATGTAACGCTCTCCCGAGCGATCAAGTAGCGTTCCCAGCTTAGTTCGACGCGGTCGATGGCATCGTAAACTTGTTGAGTTATGGCCACCGAGACGCGGCGTTGATCGATTGAGAGTTGCCGCCGCCGAAGATTGGCTTGTTCAAGTCTCGCGAGAGCGGCATAGTTGCGTCCCATTGGTATTTGAAACGATACTCCACCTAATCGATTGCCGAACTTGCCCGACTCCATGCTCTCAAAGGAGTCGTTGTAGGCACCGCCCAGCCCCAGCGCATCGAGATCTGCAATGAGGTCCAATCGCGGAAGCCGCGAGTTTTGCTGGACAGCGATATCGAGTCCGTTCGCAATGAGCTGCAAACGATTTTGCAACAGTTCCATACGGTTCCCGATGGCCCGCTTCGCCAGGCTTGGACGATCGAAAGTCAATCCGAGTGGATTGGGGGGCGTTATTGTATCAAGTCGTTCGAGACTGCTGACCGCCAAATCGCTGCGTTGCATGATGCGCTTCAACGCTCGCTGGGCTAACCTCACGTTTGTTTCGGCCGCGATCACAGCACTTCGACGAAAGAGCAAACCGGTTTCCGATTGCTGTTGATCGACAATCGTGATAATGGCCTTGGCCGCCAGTATTCGAGTTGCAGTAACTTGCTTGTTTGCAAGTTCATACTGCTGTTGTGCAATTGCCAAGAACTGTTGAGCAGCATAGGCGCTCCAATAGGCGCGTTCGACTTCGGAGAGGACTTGGATGGCGGTAAGTTTGGCTCGAGCGTCTGCGATCCCGGCTTGCGTGCTTGCAATTTGAATGCTGGCTGTGTTCACTTGATATCCAGCGCCGCGAAGCAGCGGTTGTTGGAATTCAAGTCCTGCACTCGTATTGACGAAGTCGGGAAAAGGAACAAAGTGCGGTGCCGTCTTGTCGATCGAATGCCTTAGACTGATACTACCGCCCCCCGTGAGAGGTTGCGTTGCGGAAGCGTTAATCCTGTCAAACGTTGTGTCAGGCGAACCGCCGGCCGCGAAACCGGGAGGCGAATCGACTCGATTCCTGACATAAGAACTGTCAAAGACGGCTTGAAAGCGAGCTGCCTCAGCGTTAATGACTTGGCGTGCGATGGCAGGATCGACTAGGGCAACCGCGAGATCCAAGTTGCTCTGAAGGGCAGCAGCCCGTGCTTCCGCAAGGCTTAGCGGTTGCGGTGGCCCTGCTGGGGTTTGGATCTGCGTCGAATTGGAAAGCTTGGGTTCGACTGCTTCTCTGACCCCAGATTCAATGTTGTTATTGGACCTGTTTTTTGGCTCCGGTTCGAGCGGCATTAACGCCTCAGCACCCGCCTCGTCGATCAACGATTTTGTCGGTGCCTTAACCCTAACCTTATCGACGATTGGAGGTTGTGGTTTAGGGTGGATGGGTTGAGTTTGCGATTCTTGGGCTAGATCGATTCCTTGGATACTACGCAGCTCAGGGCCAGACATGTTCCGTTTAGCAAACGCAGGCACAGGGTATGGCAACCGACAACCACAGGCCAAGAGAAAGCCCCCTAGCATGCAGGTTGTTTTGAGTCGTTGTGTGCGAGTATTCATTGAGAACTAGGATTCGGGGACTCATTAGCGATCCGTGGATCGGAACTAACCGCATTCGCATTCGCGAGTATGCAGTGAATTTCGAAATGTTTCGCGGGGATGCCGCAAGCAGAATATGCGCTCTAAAACTATCGGTCGGCAAAACAGCGCAAAACAGCGC
Organism: Pirellula sp.; assembly: GCA_043743995.1. Taxonomy (GTDB): domain Bacteria; phylum Planctomycetota; class Planctomycetia; order Pirellulales; family Pirellulaceae; genus JBKCUI01. Next base: position 3,472 of record JAYTVM010000275.1, read on the forward strand.
AAATCGAAAGAATCCCTGGTAATTCAATTAATCCAGATAATCGGAACAAATTAACAATCGAACTTGGCTTGCCATGGATGCGTGATATGCCAATGCTCCCGAGAAAAAACCACAAAACGGTCACGCAATCCTCCACACGCACACAAATCAACTGCGAGATTGCTAAACTTAGTCGAGCCAACATACCCGTAAAACCCTGGCACTCCTTGTCGTTTTTATGTTTTTTTTGCGACACGAATTCTCGTGCCACACTGCAGGGCACAACGAAAATGTCCAAGATCCTTGGACTCAGCGCGAATTCAATCACAGTCAACGATTCCCTTCAAGATTCCAGCCAGGTGCTACATGCAACCGACGGACCCCTATGCCGTTTCCCGTGGGCAGACTACGTACGGAATGCCATCTCAAGTCAATGTGCCGACGTATCCGGTCGGCTATTACGAGCCCGTAACGAGTTTCGATTTCGTGCGCATGGTGACATCGCCGTTCAAGAGTCCAAACTGGATAATGAATTTGGTATGGATGTTTGTGTGTCAATTGGCTTCGGTGATTGTCGTCGGAAACTTGGTTACGTTGGGGTATTTGGCGGAGGTGGCGGAATCGAGAAGCGGGGGAAGGAGTGAAAACTGGCCGGATTTCAATCCGGACCGATTTACTGATTATTTGATGCGAGGACTTTGGCCTTTTCTTTGGAATATGATTTGGACGATTCCAATGATTCTCATCATTGGAATTCCTATTTTTGCGACGATAGGGTTGTCGAGTTTCCTAATGGGCAACTACAACGAAGTTCCTGGGATCATTGTGGCGATAACGGGCGGCTTGGTATCAGCAGCAATTTGCATCGTCGTGTCGCTTGCGATGATGGCGTCAATGTTGCATGCAGGGCTTGGAAACGATTTCGGGAAGGGGGCCGATTTGAATTGGATTGGGTCTTACATTTCCAAGATGGGGCTTACAACGGTCTTGGTTGGAATTGTTTACTCGTTGGTAGGAACGGTAGTGGGTTGGGCAGGGATTTTGTTCTTTTGTGTAGGAATTTTAGCGGTAGGTCCGATATTGAATTTGATGGTAGGGGACATTGGGGCTCAATTGCACGACATTTTCGTGTCGAGGGGTGGCGTTTCGGCATTTGATGTTTCGCACCTGGACACGGATGTAATCGAGGCGCAAGTCATCGTTTAGCATTCTTTGGGAACAGGACTAGTCAGGGCGGCGACTCGTGAGATAATAGGGAGGTGTCCCGTCATCGTGATTGGGCAGCAGATCAATGTGGTACTAATTGAGCCCTTTGTTGAAGCTGCCCCATTGGTTGGCGAAGCACGAGTTTGGGGGCGATCTGGAATCGACCGGATAAATTGAAGATCTTGGTGGCATGTCGTGGTTGATCGGTTGGCCACGTAAAAAGCCGATTACAAAAAGTAACTGCTGAGGAAAACCTCGCACTAGCAGCCTAATATTGGCAGCTCAGGTACCGGGTGCCCGTCGGAGGCGTTCGAATACCTGTCGCAATTCCGAATCGCATTGAGCCGTGCCTCGCACGTTCAGTGTTAAAAAGGCTCGAGGCTGGCGCAACGCACCGCGGTCGACGACGAACGCGTTGGGCGAGACAAACAACAGTTGGCTAAGCATGTAGAGGCCGGATCGGAAGTATCGCGGGACGGGGGTTCAATTCCCCC
>JAYTVM010000276.1:0-19320 GCA_043743995.1 Pirellula sp.
AGCAAGGTGTATCACAAGGGCTTCGAAGATGGACGATCCTGGAGCGAACCTCACTGGTATCCGATGGGCAAATCGGTGGACACGGATCTTCTGGACCACACCAAGCAGATTGTCACCAAGCACGATACCGTCGTCGAGGAATACGCAGCCCCACTGGAAAAGTCGGATAGGGATGCCAAACGGGGTCCGGCCTTTGAAGTCAGCCTCAAATCCGAAACCGAATTACCCGATGGTGCCACAGCTGCCGAAGCAGTAAAACGATTGAGTGTCCTCAAAGCCACGGGCAAGCCGTTTTTCCTCTCGGTCGGTTTCTTGAAACCGCACCTGCCGTTCGTTGCACCAAAGAAGTATTGGGATCTATACGATCCGAATTCCATCCCCTTGCCAACCATCGATCATTTGCCAGAGGGTAGTCCCAGTTTCGCCGGCCACAAGAACAGCGAACTCCACAATTACCCCGGCGTGCCAAAGGAAGACCCGATCCCTGCGGATTTTGCCAAGACGCTGCGTCACGGCTATTACGCTTGTATCAGCTACACCGACGCACAAGTTGGCAAGCTGCTCGATGCGTTGGACAAGGAAGGGCTTGCGGACAACACCATCATCGTATTATGGGGGGATCATGGCTGGCAACTGGGTGACCACGGACTTTGGCACAAGCATACCAACTTCGAGCTCGCGGCACGTGCCCCATTGCTAATCAGTGTTCCCAAATCCAAAACCGCAGGTCAAAAGTGTGACGCGCCTGTCGAGTTCCTTGATGTCTATCCCACCCTGGTAGAACTCTGTGGCATGCCCGCCGCGAAGAAGATCGATGGAACTAGTCTTAAGAATTTTCTCACCGACCCAGCCGCACCTGCGATACGAGTTGCCATCAGCCAATATCCGCGGAAAGACCCTGCCACAGGCACCGATCTGATGGGTTACAGCATTCGCGACAACCGCTGGCGAGCGATTTTCTGGCGGGACCGCAACGGCCCGAGCATCCTTGCGACCGAACTCTATGACGAGCAGAACGATCCATCAGAAACCGTGAGCTTAGCTAAAAAACCGGAGCACAGTGGTTTAATAGAATCACTTGCGAAACACCTTCCACCTGTGGGTTCCTCGGCCATCCAAGGTAATGTACAGAATGGCAAGAAGGCGAAGGCCGCCGTAGCCGTAGCTCCAACGAAACCCAACATCGTCTTCATCCTTGCCGATGATCTTGGCATTGGAAACGTGAGTTGTTACGGATCGGACAACTACCATACGCTGAATATCGACAAGCTCGCCAGCACCGGAATTCGATTTACGCATGGCTTTACCGCAGCCCTTTGTGGTCCATCGCGTGCACTGATCATGTCGGGCCGCTATGCCTTTCGAAATGGCTCTTCCAATCAAGATGCTTGCATGCGAATGGACCATTCCGAAATCGTCACCCCTAAAATGTTTAAATCCGCTGGCTATGTCAGCTCCATGATTGGCAAATGGGGACAGCTTCCAGGTTTACCAAGCAACCATGGCTTCGACGATTCTTTTCGTTTCAAGGGAAGCGGCGTTTATTGGAACAAGACAGCGGACGAATCCGAGCTATACCTCGTCAACGACAAGGAGAGGAAACTGGCCGATAAAGAGTACATGCCGGATTTGATGCACAAGCATGCCATCGATTTCCTTCAACAGAACCAATCCAAGCCTTTCTTTCTCTATTACTCCATGTCGCACGTCCACGGCGATATTCAACCAACGCCCGATAGTTCACCAAACAGCAAAGACTTGTTTGGCGACAATGTTCTCTACATGGACAAACTCGTCGGCAAACTGGTCGCCGAACTGGAAACACTAAAGCTTCGCGAGAACACGCTAATCCTTTTCATGGGTGACAATGGTACTGGTAAAGGGCAAGACCCACGTTCGACCATCGGCGGTCGCAATCTGTCTGGAATGAAAGGCTCCATGCTCGAATGCGGCGGCCTTGTTCCGATGATCGCCAATTGGCCCGGCAAAACGCCCACTGGCAAGGTCTGCGCTGACTTGATCGACTCAACCGATCTGCTAACCACCTTCGCAGAATTGACGGGAGGCAAACTACCGAAAAAAACCGTTTTTGATGGTCACAGCTTTGCGGCGCAACTTCGCGGAGAAATCGGCAAGCCACGCGATTGGGTTTACAACCAACTAGCAAGCATGTGGTATGTCCGCGATACCCAATGGAAACTAAACCATCGCGGCGAATTATTCGACATGAGCAGCGCCCCCTTCACCGAGAAGCTCATTGCACCTGATAGCGAAACACCGGCAGCGAAAGCGGCTCGAAAAAACTTGGCCGCCGCTCTGGCAACGCTTGACACAGCAGGTGGCATTCCAGACTCAGGCGACGGGACCGGTCGCCATGCAAACAAAGACAAAAAGAAATCGAAAGAGACCGAGCTTGCAAAACCCTAGTTGCTGAGGTTCACTGCTTTCAAAGAAGGAAAATCAAAGGCGTATTCGATCATTGGGTGCACTCTCGAGCATCCTTTCATGGTCATCCTGAACGATCTTGATGCGATAAACCTTCAAGTCTGAATCGTCTTCATCTCGCAGGTTGGTAGCTGCCAAGACGAAATTTGACGTGTTTTCCCTAACGTGGATTCGAAGCAATTCAAGGCTGCTGCAAAGATAGCTGTTGCACGTGACGGACCTTTGCTCGCGCGTCAAATTACAGCCATTGAGCCCATGAAAAATACAGGAGTATTCGAAGGATTCCTCCGGGATCCTAGCCATGTATTCCGCCACAATTCCCTCGGGAGTTGCGTCTGGTCTTTCCCGAAAAATCTCACGAAACTTATCGACTCTTAAGAATGCGTGATCACTACCCAACTTGCAGCAGCGTCCGCCGCAAGTTGAACACGCGGAACCGTTCAGTCTTGCGAAGCGTTGATCGAACAATTCGTCGGTGGCTGGCGCAAGCGACGATGGGACCACTGCCAGCAATTCAGCATCGGACTGGTCGGAATTGGTAACCAGTTGAGGTGAAAGATCCTCGTTTGAAGCATAGGCTGCGATGGCAATTTCGAGAAAGCCCGCTTCTACCTTTTGCATTCTTTCGGGCGTCGATGGCTTAAGGTTGTGCTCTACGTAGGGGAGCGCGATCGTTTTTCGCACTGTTTCTCGGCATAGCCTGTCTTGGCTTAGCTCAGGAAGCAAAACTCCTACTCGCTTTTGGGCAATCTCTTCGAGTTCGTTGCGTCGTTTCATAAAAGTGGCTGCGCGCAATTTTTGTGTTTCCGCCATCGTATTGCTGGAATCCCACCGCCTGCAAAATGGACTCGGGCATACGGGTTGCGTACCGCTCTCGATGTGATTCAAGATATAGATTCCACAGATTCGGCAGAAGGCCGCGTTCGGGTTTCGGATCGCTGTCGCCTTGGTCTGGCATTCGCTCGTGGCGCAAATGGATAGAAATCCAGGAGCCGTTTTGTAGTTCCCCATTGGGCGTCCACACGCCCTGCAGCAAGGCCATTTGCAATTCAGATGATTGCGAAAGGTAGACGCACAGTTGGGGGAATCACACAGTTGCGAACGCGAGTTCCCGCCGTCCAAAGCAAGAGGGGCTTCGCAAATTACACAAGTTCTAGGAGTGGCCACTTGAATACTCGTTTCACAAATGCAAATGCTGAAGACGGGCAAAGCAATCGGTGATCAATGGATGGGGATTCTCTGTGTCCTTCGTGCCTCTGTGGTTAGAACAGCGGTTGAAAAGGCGGTTGATAAGGCTCTGTCAACGTTGCGGATTGATTCCGTTACGAACTATCCGTTGCTTGCCGGAATTGGAGCGAGTTTATTAGACTTTCGTCGAGCGGCAACCAATACGATCCCTAACAATAGTACCATTACCCCGACGGCCCGTTGAGTGACTGTCTTGGAAATCCCGTTTGCACTTAACTTTGCCTCACCACGCGGTGTTGTGAAGAAAAACTCCTTGCCTCGTGCGGGAAGGTTTATCGACAAACTTGTCAAGTAGGCTTGATCTGCCTGACTGCCAGCAGCCACGACAAAGGATAGGTTTTGTCGAAACTCACTCATCGAAGAATTACCGCCCGCTTGCTGCCAGGCATTAGGAGAAATTGCCTCTTTCATTTGTTCCTGTAAAACTTCGTACGTTTGAGCATCTTTGTTTTTCTTCTCGCCCGCAGATTTTGCAGCTTCGCTGCTAGGCGCACCAAACGCAGGCGTAACGCCGACATTGTTTCGGACATCAATACCGTTTTGACCGCCAATGGCTCCACCGCTTGCGCCGCCTGAACGATTCGGAGCCATGCCAGAATATCCCGCACCAGCTCCGCTACTACTTCCGCCAAGACCGCCTCCATAACCGCCGCTCATATCTCCCATACCCATACCCATACCGCCCATACCGCCCATACCGCCCGGCCCGCCTTGTCCCGGTCCGCTTTGTCCAGGCCCATTGAAAACGCCAAAGGAATTAGCGTTGCTATTCCATCCTTGCGCATTCTGCATTGAACCCGATTGACTTTGAAGCTTGTTCTTGTAGCGATTGGCAAGTTCCTTGTTGTCCTTGGAATCGCCGACCGAACTCGACCGCATTGTTGTGACTCCCTGCGGATTCAAAATGCTCTGTCCGTCGCCGGTCGGACGCCGGCCTTGATAGGAGTACTGCCTGCCTTCACTTTCAAGTTGCTTCTCAGCGTATGGCATTTGGCCTTGTACTTGAGGCACCAAACTAGGCTTGTCAGCGGGCTTGGACTCTGCATCCATAACTATCATTCCTGCATCGCTTTGCTTACTCCATGGGATGTTGCCATTGGCACGATAATTGGTTTGCGAATCCACTAGCCCATTAAAGTAATCCCGATTGTCCAAGACCACTTTTTGGCCTGCTTCGCTTTCCGATTTTTCGACTTGCTGTTTGGCTTCATTCGAAACAAGATTATTGAGTAACACCTGCTGTTCCAAGTTGGGATTCGACTTCAAATCGAACTTGGAATTGCCGAGCTGAAATTTGACCGCCGAGTCCAATTGTTTCAAGTTCTCCTCAGCCCGTGCTTTGGAAAACAACTCTGTGCTCTTCGTCGTTAACTCAGACAAGCGACCAATTTGCTTGTTCTTGTGCGAAAGCCAGCCAGCTAGAAATTCGGACTCGTCACGCACTTGACCGAGTGTGCCGTCAAAGCCATACCAATGTTGATTCTCCGGCAGCAAGAGTCTTACTTGACTGAGTTCGACTTTGATATTGATCGACTCGATTAACGGAAAATCCAATTTGGTCATGAATCCACCCTTCCTAAGTTTGCCCGCATACTTGAGTTCGACTCCATAGTCGAGGTCTCCCGTTTGAGTGCGAACGAGCGGCAGCCGCAAACGGGTCGAACCTGATCGGGTTGGTTTATTCGATGACTGGATCGGTTTGACGGGCGTACCTGAGACCATGGCGGTCCACAATTGCGCTCCCGCGGGCATTTCCAACTCCAAATAGGCCTCGCTGGTATTCTCAATCCGAAATTCCTGCGTGGCCCTATAGTTGCTGGCTTCATCGACCGAGATCACGCACTGCGCCAAGCCGATCCGCGCACTAGCCGTCTCCACAATCGAACGGATCTGGGCCTTGAACGCCATCGAAGGTTCGTTTGCTGTTGCAGTTGCTGGCTCAACGTTGGCTGGTGTGGCTGGGCGCTCATAGACTCGGTACACGTCTGCCGATTTTCCACCCAACAGCGATTGCAACTTCACCCATTGCGAATCACCACGCACCATCTGAGTGACTCCTTTCAACGAGTCAACCACCAACTCATCTCTTCCTGAGTTTTCCAACGTAACGAATCGGTTCTGAACCAACCCTGTGAAAATGCTTGGGATCGGCACGGTATGCAGCCCCGAGGGGAGCGATGAGTCTTTTTGAACGAGGATGCGATATTGTCCCATGACATCTTCCTGCAATTCAATAATAAATTTCAACGGTGCATCCAATTGATCTGTCGATGGAATACGCTGAATGTTGCGAACCATTTGAGCCACGACCACCGCATCTTTTAGCCTCGCGGGCAATGTAAACTCGAAACGGTGCACTCCCGCTTCCTGGATCTCCCATTCCATGTAAATGGTCTCCTCGAGAGATCGACGCGTCACCTTGACATTGCTAATTGACATGCCAGTGATCTGCGGTACTCGCGATTGAAAGCGAAGCAGCCCTTTGTAGTCCCCGGCCAGGTAACGAATGATTGCTTGAGGCGTCCCCAAAGCGGATGCCGATGGTGCTTTGCTAGGCCCTGGCACTGCAACCTGCTGGGGCACTGCAACCTGCTGGGGCACTGCGACCTGCGGGGGCACTGCGACCTGTACCGCCGGAGTCGGAACGATTGCCACCGGCCTTCTACCCACCATCTCGCATCCTACTAATTGCTCTGGACGGACATCGACACCGACATCCGTGTAGACGTGCACTTCCCCCTGATCGGACGAAGTATCCAACATCCGTATCCTTGGCAAATCGAGTGTATACTCGTTCGATTGAAGATCGCTGTTTCGGTTCTGAGAGGCCCTTAGATGAATGGGAATGCTCCCGCTACGACCGTTCAAGAACAGTATATCAAATTGCCGCACATCATCCTTAGGCTCAGAAAGAGTCCATTCCATCGGGACGCCAGATTGAGGAGCATCCCATTGCCAGTCCGCTGGCACTTCGATCTTGACTCGATACAGTGGCCGGCTTCCGACTGCAAGATTCAATCGCGATTGCAATCTTGAGTCGTTACGACTGACCCTCAAGACCGTTTCGGTCTGGCATTTCAGTTTGTTTACCACTTCGCGAACTTTTATTCGCAACTGATAATCCGTTGACCCGTATCGATAGGACTGGAACATCTTCAGTGGAACCGGGCTACTGGAGGCAAACGCGGGCGCGTCCGCTCGTAGATCCTCCCGAATGAGTCCGGTGGAGTCCACAATTTCCAAATCCAAAAGTGTGCTGCGATAGATTGTGATCCGTCCTCTCTGCAACATCGCTTCCGGCATTTGCAACTGAGGAGCAATCGCGGTGGCTTCCTCCGCTGCGCCCAATCGCATGGGTCGCGATGCGATAATCGAAAGGCGTTCCGACTCGACCGCCGACTTGAGCAACGTCACTTTGACGATTTGCTTTTCGTTTCTCGTTTCAATCGACCAACCCCGGATGTTCTTGCCGGTCACCCTTTCGATGACCAGATCCTTCGGGAGCTCGAATTCAAATTGGTCGCGTCGTCCGCGTCGAAAATCCAATTTCACGTCCCAAACCGTGTGAAGCCCTTGCTCTTCGATGGCCAGCGAACACTCCGAATCGACGCTTAAACCTTGGTCGGCAACGCTTTCCGAAACCTTGGGACGCCACTGAAGCGATAGCTTGCCATCGGTGGCGACACTGGTTTCAATCACTTCGTTGGCTTGAGCAGTTTCCCTTTGCTCTGCGTCAGGCAATCCGATCAAACGGACCTCCGTGTTTGCCGATGGAACACTCAATTGCATCTTGCCGGACTGCGCCGAAGGCAACTTGGCGCTCACGATTCGCCAACCTCCCTGCCGCTGAATTGGGATCTGAAATGCAGCGGAAAAGGATTGCGTGCCAGCCCCCTTCATGACTAGGACCAAGCCGTTCGGCCCACTGCTAATGGTGGCGGATTCGTTGTTGAGTTTGGCGGATGTCAATACGGCCCCTTGGAAGCCGAATGGTATCAGAATCCGACGTTCCGTATGAGCTGTTATGTCGAGTTTCAAGTTGACCGCAAGCATGTCGTCTCGATCCAGCGTGGCCTCAACCACTAAGTTGGATAGCGAATAGTCAGCGGGGGGCTCAAGTGGTTTCCTATCAGCCTTGTCGGGATTCGCTAGGTTCACGAGTTGCGTATAAATCGAATAGGGAACCAGAATTTTGTCCAAGCCACCGCCGGTGACCGGCGAATCCAATTGATACGGAACCAAGATGGCATCCGCTGGAATTTCGATGGGTCCTTTGGCGGTCGTCGCATGCAACTGCATGACCGCGATCAACTCGTCCAGGCTTCGAACGTCTTTACCGACTGGAACTTCTTGTGCTTGGGCTCTGGACGTGGTACCCATCACCAACATGGAAAGAACGAAGAAGCCGAGCAAGCCGTTCACGACAACGTGGGGTCGATGAAGACCTACGGTCGCAAGGCGAACCATGCCAAACAAGAGTCTGGCTATCAAAACTGCAAGCGATCCGTAAAAACAGCCGCTCGCAAGAATGCCGGTCTCGATCGGCCACGGGCTCAGCAATGGAACGGCGACTGAGAATGCCATTACGGCCAACGTCCATCGAACGAACTGCCCCATCGTTCTGCCAAACAAGGCTAAACCAACGGTAACAATGAACGCAGCCAATGCGTACGCAATCCATCGCAATCGAGAGTTGTTGACCACCAAAAGATTAATATTTGGATCGTCGCCGAAGCCTGTCAGCTTGAACGAATGCCAAGTCGTCGGCCCCTCGAAGAGAATCGGCAACGTTCGAAGACCCTCAAGCGATTTTTGATTGGCAAAAGCTTCGAATGTGTTAACGTTAACTCGTCCTGGCGCAACTGTTTGTAGAGTTTGATCAAGCGGAAACCCAACCTGAGGTGCAGTCGTATCGAATAGATCATCTATTTGCGGTAGAGCCGCCTGCGGCAATGTATTGGGTGCTGCAGGTTTTTGAGGGACTGGTGTTTGCACTGGCCCTCTCTGTCTCCGCATGCTCAAACTTGCCCACTGATCATCCGAAGGTACCGACGAGCTTTCGATCGAGTTGAAATGGTCTGTGAACTTCTCCTCGGACAGGGCTTTGCTTAGCTCTTCCGCTTCCATGCGGCGCTGAATCTTTGCCTTCTGATATAGGATAGCGGCAATCTCGGTATTTGGCCTGATCAATTGAACCTGTTTTGCAACAGCCTCGGCTTCCGCAAAGCGATTAGACGATATCAATGCGTTGTATTGCTCCACCAATATCTGCACTTGCTGATCGGTTCTGGTACTCGCACGCTGCGGGAATGGGAGTGACGACTGCGTGTCATCTAAAAGGCTGTCGCTATAAAACGGCGAATCAGTGCCCCAGCTCAATTCGCTGGCAAGCGGTGTATTGAACGTTTTTTCGAATGCGGAAAGTATACTATACGGAAAGCCCCGTTTCTCCTCATTCCCCAGCAGTCGCAGATCGCCCTTGGACTCCATGATTCTTAATTGATCTGGTACCCAGATTTGCCATTTCATATCCGCGGTTGGTATCGGCGTCGATGGACTAGTGGATGTTTCCATGGTCGCTAACAAAGGTGCAACTATATCAATGTCCGATCGCATGCCAATCGAACGAATCGGTGTTTCATACGCGATACGCAACACGTGCAAATTTGGATCGCCGTTCGGGAATACCGATGAGCTTTGATTGGCCTTGGAATTGACTCGCAACTCAATCAGCAATTGCCCATCGCTGCGCTGTGGCAACGATGGCATTCCATCCACGATAACCGACCACAGAACCGCATCCGACGGAAGCTTGGCCTGTATGAAACCACCAGTCGTTCTCAATCGCAGTTCGGCAACGTGATAGCTTGCTCCGTGAGCTGACAACGCGGTGCTCAGTTGCGCTCGTTCCACGATAGTGCTCGGAACGGACTGTAGCTCCCGTCGCGTCGCCCGAACCGATACGGAATCTCCCCCTTGATCACCGACCGAGTAGCCGAAAACCCCCAGCAATCGATTGCCAACAGCATAACTAGACTCGATCAATTCGCCGACATCCGCAGCTCTCGGATGCTGAAGCACCTTCACTTCTAATTCGTCATCCCCCTCGAGCGCGATGACACCTGTTTGGTAAGTTGTCTCACTCACTCTGGCGATCGGAAGCGAAAGATCCAAGTCTGTTTCTAATAGCTTCAAAAACTCGACTTGCAATTTGGCCGCTCCAGCAACGCGATTGGCCAGCTTGATCGTCCAAATGCGTTTTCCGTCTTCGAGCCGACTGGTCGATTCCTTGACGACAACGCCGTCCAGACCGCGAATCGTAAGTTCTTGCGGAGTGGAGTCGGGGAGCGAAAACTGGAAGCTATCTGTCGCGGCTTGCTTGATCTCTAAATGCAGTTCGTATGCTGTTTTAATTCCCTCCGATTCAATCTTAAAAAACGAAAAGACTTCCGCCGTGAGTTGCGGTTTATTTCGCTTTGCCAAAAGATCCAGCGACCAATTGGAACCTTGGGCCGAGAACGAAGGACCAGTACCATTTCCTTGAATTTTGAGCGCGATTCTTTCGCTCTCGAACAGGGCAATCAAGTTATCGACTTTAGCCACCTCAAGCGTGAAATCCCCCTCCCACATTGCCGACAAAACGCCGGTCCCTGTCTCTGTTCCGACGATGGAAATTGCTGGAAATGCAAACGTTTGTTCGCTCCATTCGGACAACCAGCCCTTCGGAACCGTGGTGCACTCCAACACAATTTGAGTTGTAGTCTTGGGCGCAAAGGGACGTGCGAGCCGGACCCTTGTTCGAGTTGGTCCTGCCGCCTCTGCTGTGCTAGTTGCGGCCCCTTCGTCCTTCAAGACTTCAAACGGCAGTGTTATTCTATCGAAGAGTTTCGCAGTTTGCAGCCGCCAACCCGTGGGTAACGACACTTCAAAATTGGCGACGCTTTCGTTACCGGAATCGAACTCGATCAGTGCCCGAGCGCGAATGCCAGACTCACTAACGATGGCCAGCGTATTCAACGCCGTCTTGGACGTGGCTTTGAGCTTCGTAATTTGACCCGTGATGGCCTGTGATTCGTCTGGTGCGTACATGGTCGCAATCGGGCGAACCATCGGTGCAGTCGGTTCACGGCCTCGCATTTCCGCCGGGATGGGCGTATCGAGGACTCCGACGTCTAGCGGGATAAGGTTGCCAGACTCGATCGATTGCATCCGAAGTCCATTCTCGAGACTGATGGCAACGATGGCCGTTTGGCTTTCGGCCTCAAGCACACGCCAAACCGGCCAACTCCAGGCCACCGGCTGTTCAGAATAATTCCCTTTCGCTGGTTTGCTCGCCACGATATCGAAGACCACTTGATCTGAAACAGGCTCGCGCAATTCGATTTCCAAAACGCGCTCCGATGGGTTGTCGGGTTTTGGCTTGGCCAGCGTATTCCAGCGAGCAAGGAGCGGCGATTGGACCTTTCGAACTTCAAACTCGTTCGGAATCACGATTTGAAATCGATTCTCAGCCCCGTTCAGCACGTTGATCATGACGCGTTGAGTGACCTGTTCGTAGGCTTCCGTGACTTCGATCAAAAGAATGCTCTTGGCCTCCAGAGCACGTGTGTCCCGGAGCATCTTGTTGTTCAGAGTCATCACAAGACTGAAAGGGCTCTGCAAAGTCGCCGCACCGACTCGATTGGGAATCCATTCGAACTCGGTCAAGTTTGCATCCGAATCCACTTTTCGGGAACGAACATGTGCACCGGATAGGATTTCCACGTTGCCTGGAACTTTCATCGTCCACTTGTTAGCGGCAGCTTGGGGCAACGCGATGGTTAACGTTTGTTGGGCGGCGGATGTACTCACGGCCGCAACCATTTTGAGGCGCAGTCGATGCTGTCCCTTGCCTTCTAGAAAAAGAGTTGCGCCGGGCACGTTCGCATCGAGGGAGGGTGAAAGCATGGCTGGCTTATCATCCAGCGTTGCTTCTAGAAGACCGACATGCTGTAATGTCAAGTGAACCATCTGAAGCCCTGGCTTGAGGACTTCGATGGTCACATCGCTTTTGAGAGACGCACGCCCCGTCCCAATAGTGACAGCGTTCAACGCATCGAGCATTACCACATTCGTAGGTATTTTGCTTTCGTCCAGTTGTGCCTGGCGAGCTATGGCAACTTGTTCGGGAGTGACATTTGCCTTCTTGAGAAGCTCGTCGTACTCCGCGCGAGTCATGAACATTCGTTCGTTCTTGCCCCCGAGCAAGACCGGCAAATCATCAAAGGGAACTCGGATTTCTCGCGTCGGCAATTTCGGGATTTCGGTGGGCGCTTTGAGTTGGGCCATGGCGTCGTTTTGAAAGGCCGACAAGGACATCGCCATGGCGATAAGGACCTTCAAATCAATAACGATTCGATTTTCCCGTAGCGGAAGTCGCCAAGACTTTCGGAATGAGCGCTCGCCGAAACTCTTGGCGAGTTTCGCTACGACACTAGCGTCAAAACTCTTGGCGAGTTTCGCTACGACACTAGAGGGGGAAGCGTGAATTGCGATTTGCTTAAACATTTTCGTTGCCCCCTTGCACTTCGTCGGTAGCGGATGATTGCGATTCCGTTAATGGCGTCGCAATGGCTGGTGCAGCATCCGATTTCACAAAGATAGACGCTCTACGCTTTTCCAATCTACGAAGTCCATGGAGTATCTCACGGCTTCCCCATAGGACGAGAACCATCAGTCCGCCGAGGATAGTAGGGGTGTTTAGCAATTGACTTGCAAAAGTCGAAGCAAAGGCACCGACTGCAATCACGATGGCTACCAAGGCGGCGACAGCTACTACCTTGTTTTGGACCGAGCTAAACAAGAACAACAAACCGAAACAAAGCAAGCCAATGAGAATAGCGGCCGTCCACCATTTTTCATCGATGGCTACTAGCTTTAATGCTCCCGCCGTTCCCTCTTCGGGTCGCAAGGTGGAGTAGAGGTACATGACGCCATCGGTTTGGAAGTCGGTGGCCCTAGTTGTATTCGCCCCTTCTTTGACCCAGTTCATGAGCGCGTTCGCGTCGAGATTGCATCTCGGTTCTGCCTTCCAAGAATTGGCATGCAACTCAAACTCGTTGGTCCAAGGGCCATTCGAAGCCAGCAGGGTCCGTTCCTTTGGCAGGAAGACTCCAAGGTAAGCCGTCTGAACCGCTGGTGCATCTGGAAACACGGGAAGATCGATCTGCGTGTGGTCGCCGGGAGTAGTATATCTCACTTCCACTAGCAAAGCTTGTGTTGGATCTTTGCCAGCAAGCGGAATGTAAAGCTGGTTCGCACCACCGCGTTCCAGCGACGCGCTCTGGCCATTGATGAGCAAGGGCTGCGAATCAAATTCGGCCCCTTCTGGTAGCTTGAGCGACAGCCGTTGACTCGCATTGCGCATGCGATAGATCGCATGCACACCGATCCGATTGCTTCGCGTTATCACGGCGCGTACAAAGGCCCGTTCGATACTGGTCTGTTTGACCTGTTCGAGTGCGTACCGGGTGGCCGCGATTTGCATGTTCCAATCGGATTGGAACTCGAAGGCGCGCGATGCGTCCGGAAACGACGTTCCTGGCATGAGATCGTATCGAGGATCGATGGGCCGCAGTCCGCTGCTGCCTTCTTCTAATTGCAGATCGATGGAATCTTTTCGATTCAGGACGACTTGGCCCCAGGCTTGGTCCACGTTGCGAGGAACTAAGCGAGGGATATCGATTTTGACTCGTTTGCCAATCTCAAGACCATCCAATCGCTCTTGCCAGCTCAATTGCACCGTCCGTTCACCCAACCAAGGCGTATCGCCGATCAGCTCCCAGGCAACGTAACCTGCGGCCACATCCGCAGGTGGCGGATTGATCGTCGTTTCCCGAACGCCAGATGTTGCGATGCGAATCTCTCGAATGAGTCCTTCTGGTACGTCCAACCGCAACGATGCCAGGCTGCTGTATTGCACTTTAGTGAACAGGGTCGACGTGAATTTGACAGAGCCCGGTTCGACCATGGCTTCGAGCATTTGGCGAATCGTGACGAAAGGCTTCTTGCGTTCGATCTCCAGCGATAGCGTTACCGGTTCGATCGCATGGGCCAAGATCAATACTTCCGATAGCGATGGAAAGCGTTCTTTGAAATTGCTGGGCCATTTTACTTTCAACTCGGCAATGACCCCATCTCGAACCCCGATCTTTTCCTTGGGATTGATGCGGAGGCTTTCAGGGGCATAGACCGAGATCATCCCGTCGATCCACTGGACGTAGTCCCCTACCGATCGTGGAATTGGAATTGGAATCGTACTTCCGCTGCCTGTGGGGGTCAGCAAATTGGGATCGTTTAGTTTTCGCCGCAACTGAATCAGCGTCCCAACTTGGCCGATTGCCCGACGATTGAGACTGACAACGAGTCGGGTCTTTGCATTGTTGGAAAAACGATATGCGTCGATCGAAGCGGCTTCTACGTTGGCCGCTCCGCGACCAGAGACTTGCAAGAGTTCGAAATCTGCCGGGATGTCAAATTCAAGTTGGAATACGCCGGCATTTTCAATCTTGTGCGTGGAATTCAATTCGATTGTTAGTGTCTGCGGTTCGATGAAGACTTCGACAAATTGCTCCATACGAATGGTTGGTAATACCTTATTCAGTTTCAGCTTGAGCTCGTAGGGTACGGAGGTAAATCGGTAGGCAAAGGTCCATGATT
Source organism: Pirellula sp. (assembly GCA_043743995.1). Taxonomy (GTDB): domain Bacteria; phylum Planctomycetota; class Planctomycetia; order Pirellulales; family Pirellulaceae; genus JBKCUI01. The sequence goes on from JAYTVM010000276.1 coordinate 14,392, forward strand.
CGGTATTCAAAGGGGGGGGCAACTCGGCCGGGTCCAGTTGCATTAAGCCTTTTCGATCGGTTGGTTCTGCACGCAGTCCTTGCCCCACCCTTACGGCTAAAACTCCTTGCTGTCGGTTTGCATCCAGGCAATCGAACGAAACGATCGATCGAACGGCATCTGCCTTAGCATCCAGTGCGGACTCAAGTTCGACCACCAGATTTTGGGATTGTCTGGCGGGTTCAAATAGCTCGACGACTAGCTTCGGCGCACCTTTTTGTTCTTTGTCGGCGGCTTCGACGGACCATTTGCGTACGTTCGGATCAAAAACATTAATGACTTTTTGTTCCGGAGGCAGAGTGATGGAAAGCTGAGTGAGTTCGGCCCGGTCGATTTTGTAGGCAAACTGGGCTGTCGTTCGAGCCATTCCTTCCTCGATGGAGACGCGATGCTGCATTTGGACGCTGGCTAGGGGTGTCATGCCTGTGGCCCCTTCGGATTTGGGGACCCAGCGAATTCGAATGTTGGGTGAAACGCCAACGAACGCGAGGACTTCGGTACCTGCCGTTTTGTCGTTACCTTTTTCGGTCTCTCCGGATTTAACTGGTGTCTCCGTGGTGGCAAGCATTGGATCGACTTGGACTTTGACACCCGAGTCTGGGATTCGGATCAACCATTTGTTGACGGGAGCTTGGGGGGCCATGAACGAGACGCTGTTTTGACCTGGTGTTTTTTCGTATGCCTTGGCGTATTCCAGCTCGACTTGAATGCGGGTGGGTTTGGTTTCTTTGTTCTGGAAAAGTAGCGAGTAGCCGGTGGCTGGGTCGTGTACAATCCGAGCGGGTTCCTTGTCAACGGTCGCGGCCAGGATCGCTGCATCATTCAATTGCAAGGGGATTTTTTGCCAACCGGTACGAAGTAGTTCAACGGTGATGACGGCCCGCACGACCATGACTTCCTTTTCGATGGTGGCCGTGTTTTCCGCAGAGACGAGAATCACATCGACGGGCGGTGCGTCGGCTGGCGAACGCCCTTTGGCCGATTGTGCTTCTTGCCAAAGTTTTTGGAATTGGTCATAGGGTAGAAAAACGCCTCGTCCCTCTTTTTCAAAAACATCTCTGAGTTTGTCGTACGGGATATAAATGGTCTGTTCGTTTTTCGGCCTGCGTTCTGAATTCGGTGTTTCCGGTTCTTGCAGCGGCGAAGCTGCGTTCCCGGAAGAACAGAGCACGACCAACGTCGCCATGAACGGGAGCAAAAAAGCTCGAACGGATAGGAAAACGCGGTGTTGCTGGCGAAAAATAAGCGACGAGAGCATGAGGAGCATCCAGAGTTCGGAGGTAGTTCTCGGTGAAAAGAGGCGTTGCCAATATCAATCCTACACCGAGTAGACGTTCGGCGTCGTATTGTGGTTTCACTATTTCCGTAAGGAATTCGTAAGGATGTTGTAAAAAGAATGTCAGATCATTTCGACCAAATGACAATGCCCCCGAGTTCACTCCGAGTTCACTCCGAGTTCATTCCGAGTTCACTCCGGGTTCACTCCGGGTTCACTCCGGTGATCTTTACCATAACTCTAGAACCGATGTTCAAAACCCTCGGCATAAAGCCAAATGGCACTTACTTAATATAATTGTGAGCCTCAATGCGCTAGCATGAGGGCCGGAATTGCCAGAGACTCCTGGCCTTTCTGCCCGCACGCTAGCGCGTTGCGGCTCAAAGTGAGTGGCATTGGGCATATAGCCGACGGCATCATGGTTTCCACGTTCAAAAGGGATACCCGAGCGGTCTGTTATCGATAAGAATATGGCAGCTTGACCCGAGGCATACCTGAATTCATGAGAATTCAGCTACGTTAGGCTATTACTCGTTTGGTCCGAACTTAGATCGAAAGCAACGAATGGTATTTTGGCGAAAAAAGAAACCGATCGAGCCTAGCGAAAGCAACCCAATCGAACAGAGCGACTCCCTTCCAGTAAGTCAGCCAAAGGAGGCGCTTTCGCAACAATCCGCCAAGCCATCCGTGAAAACGGATACAGAAGCCGAAACCAACTCATCCGTGAGTTGGTGGCGGCGAGCTCTGACGAAGACAAGCGACCTGCTTCGGACCGACATTCGCGACCTTTGGAAGAGCGAAGGGCAGATTGTCGACGACGAGTTTTTAAGTCAGTTGTTTGCGACCTTGGTCCGCACCGATATGGGTGGTACGACCGCCACGAAAATCAGGGACTCAATTGGCGAAACCTACCGTAGTCGGCGCATCGAGTTGTCCGATGTTCTCAATGTAATTCGCGACAAAGTGCGGGAGTCGCTAAAAAGCACGGGAGCGGCCCTGAAGATGGCTGCCGCGGGCCCTACTGTCATTCTTGTCGTGGGGGTCAACGGTTCGGGCAAAACAACTTCGATTGCAAAGCTGGCACATAGACTCACCTCGGAAGGCAACCGCGTACTGCTCGGTGCAGGCGACACGTTTCGAGCCGCTGCGGTCGAACAACTCAAGATATGGAGCAAGCGGATTGGCTGCGAAATCGTACATGGCGAACACGGAGCCGATCCAGGGAGCGTTGTGTACAAAACGGTACAACGTGCGGTTGCCGAATCCTTTGACGTTTGCATATTGGACACGGCCGGTCGATTGCAGACACAAAGCAATTTGATGCAACAACTCGAAAAAATCAAACGGGTCATCGAAAAGCAGATCGAAGGTGCACCACACGAAGTGTTGCTGGTGCTCGACGCGACTGCCGGTCAAAACGCCATCAGTCAAGCCAAGGGGTTTTCCGAAGCGGCTGGCTGCACGGGCATTGTTTTAGCCAAACTCGATGGGAGCGCCAAAGGTGGCGTCATCGTTCCGATCGCCGAACAATTCGGCCTCCCTGTGAAATTCGTTGGCATAGGCGAAAAACTTGAAGACCTTTCGGTTTTCAGCCCTGAAGATTTCGCCAATGGGCTTTTCTCTTAGCCAGTTTGGCACACAGACCCGTTAACGCTACTTTTGCGGAGCAAAAGGCGACACTTGTAGACGAGCGAGGGCCTCGCTCAGCCACAAAACACATCCACAGAAAAAACTAAGGATTCTCCTTGAGCCATTTTTGATCGGCGCTGCTTAGCTTGTCGATCGGAAGTTTGACTTCTTTGCCATCTTCCTTAACGAGTGTTACGTGCGTGGCCGTTCGTGACGAAGTTTTTGCCTCGACCGAAAATTTACCGGTTGCATCCGTCCAAGTTCGTTTCTCCAACTTAGCTGCTTTGCTGCGCAGCTTCTTCAAATCGATCTTGCGAATGATGAGTTGGTTTCGATGGATCAGTCCATCAAACTGGGGTGGGCGATCATCCCAATGAATAGGGACATTTTCCTCACTGCATTCCCTAAGCACTGTCACGTAATTCCATCTCCGACCCCAACATGCCGCAAGCTTGGTCCCTTGTGGCAATGCGATATCCAAAGGCAACATCTCCGCTTCTTTCGGAATGGGAAGATCGATAGGATTGTTTTGCACCGTTAACGGCAGAGATGGGAGTGGTGAGTTTGGGAATCCTCCCACGCCATTTAAATTTCCGGCCGAACCCATCCGCTTTTGATTCTCTGCGGAAATGCGATCAAATTCATCTCGAGCCAGCTTCATTTCGTCTGCCATTCGTTTTGAATCCTTCTCCATCTCCTCTTCAAAAGAAGACTTCTTAGGAATGCGGCTCTCAAACTGTTGAGCGGCGTTAGGCTTGGCCAATTCCTCGAGCGTCGTCTGAGCGATCACGATCGCACTGCGATCCAGTTTCTTGTCAAAGGCAGCGGGCTGAGAATCGTAGTGCGTGGTTAACTGTTTGCCATCAACGGCAATCACTGTCGCGTCCGACAATTGAGTGTGCCAAATCGCTTTGACGGGAGTGCCCGGAACGATCCTCATATCGTCGGTTACGATTACGTATCCGTCGGGAAGAGTCTCCGCCGTTCCCGGAATCACCTTGACACTTGGTTGGAATGTTGAAGGGGACGATGCTGCTTGCTGAAGGACCGACGGCTTGATGGCGATCCAACCGCCGCGAGTCACTGTCCGCAAGGTTTTTACGCCAGAAATCTTTACCGTTACCAGTGCTTCATTCGTTAATGCTTCCGCATCCATCCATTCACCGTATCTCGCAACTTTGACCGGCATTCCAGCAAGTATCTTGGTGACCCCCTGCACTAACTGATAGCCTTCCGGAGGTGCAAAAGGAGGTTTTCGACCGAGCAAATCCTTTTGGTAAGCAGCGGATTCTTTTGTGTTCCACTCTCTCGCAGTCGTGGGAGTGCTTTTTGGAGTGCCGGCTTGTACGATGTTGGATACAAGGCATTGGAATGAACATTCCTCCGCAAACGAGCCAGACACAGTCAGGTATAGGTCGACATCAAGCCCTCGTCCGCTCGAAAAAAGCGAACTGAGCTCCAGCTTCCCCGATGCGTCATGCAAAATCCCGAATCCCATTATCCTCAAGGGGCCCTCGGAAGTTTTCCCTGAGAGCGATACCAGCCCGGCTCCCTCCTTGGTACGTTGGTAGTCGATGGAAACGGAAGGCCGACCAAAGGCGTCATTACCTTGATGGACGCTTCCAAGCGTGTAGGCGGGCATATCGGGCGCAGGTTGTATCAAGTCTTGTGCGTACGACCAGTGGAAGCCTAAGAACAACAAACCTAAAAACGCAACCAATTTCCGCCGAATAAATTCGTCTAGCATGCTCATCAATTCCTTACCATCTCTATTGACATTGAACAGGTCGGATTTCAGCAACGAAATCGTTGGGTTGCGTAGCAGCCCGTCCCCCCGCAACCCTGTTTTGGTTTATTAAGGAGAGCGACAGACAAAAGACTACCAGTGCTTTGTCAAGTTGATAACCGAGGGTAGCCACGGTCGCGGAGACCGTGGGGAGCGAGATCGTTTCTCGCAGTTCACCCACGCTTTGGCAAGCGTGGCT
>JAYTVM010000277.1:0-1616 GCA_043743995.1 Pirellula sp.
TATTCGCTCGTTGAGTCCAGAACTCCCCCTTCCCCCAGAACTGGAATTCAGTCATGGAACGCGTTGATGAACTTGTGAGTGGCGACTTAACCAGTCCGCAGCCTGAGCTCCAGGCTATCTAACGCTTGTCGAACCTGTTCGAAGTACTTGGCATAGGGCCAATGTTTAGGGATTAGAATTCGAACACGACGCGTTGTCACAATCACTCTTGCTGCCACCTTGATGAGCATCATACGCCATGTGTTGACATGACCTTCTCCAAGCGGATCTTCGCGGCGACGTTTGTTGTGTTGTTGACGCTTGGCGTGTTGTGATCTTGCTTCCACAGGCAATTCAGTCGCGACAGGAATCTCGGCTATGTCCTTAGCCGCTTCACGTCGAAAACAAACAAGCATGTTGGCTGCGATCACATGCATCATCAATCGAAATAAATTAGCCATGTAGCGATGATCACTCAATCGATCTGCTTTGAACCCACACTTCAGTTCTTTGTTGCGGTTCTCGCTCTCTCCACGATCGGCGTATCGTTCGTAAGTCCCGTCTGGATATTGATCAGCTCCAGGGCGATTCGTGACGACAGCACGTCGATTGCTTCCTTCGCTATTGGCTTCGCACTTGATAACAATATTTCTCGACACCTTTTTCCAACTTCGAGCGCTATGCGGAAATAACATGTACTGCTTGGCAAGTTTACCTGTCGTTTGGTATTGTAATTCCGTGGATTTTAGTAGTTCTTCGCTTTTCCTGCGAAGCACAGCGGACATCGCAAAGCCAATCGTATAGATCACGTTAGGGATCGCTTCCAAGGCTTCATACATCCTTGGAACTGCGAAGCCAGCATCCGCTCGGAACTCAATGATTGTATCTGGGAATCGTGCTCGAATCTTTTGGATCACGCGGACAATATCGTCGTATGCGCCAAGGCTCACTGTGGCTGTTCCATAAAGCAGTACGGGCAGAACGGTCATGTCGTTCTCGGCACAGGTTATCACACGAACTTGATATTGGTACTGATCGTAATACCCATGAAAGAAAGTCAATTGTTGCATGCCATGTGTCGGGTCATCGAACGTATCCATGTCCAAAGTAATACGTTCAGGAGCTTCAGGAAATGATTCGACAAAGCGATCCAAGAACCACTCTTCCATCTGAAGTAGGTTGCTAGGAGTGACTGAGTTTTCGAATCTCGAAAGTGTTGGCTGACTTGCCAAGTCTGGATCCGACGGTGACCTGCCAGCGATAAGTTTGAAGATGGGATCTGACCGGAGGGAATCATGATCGTTCTGATCTTCATACCCAGCAATGATCCCGAACACCCTTTGTTGCAACATCGACTTAGCAGAATGATCTCGGCCTGAATGCTGAATCAATTCCGAGAACGATTCGGTCCAGCCAAGAATGGAATCAAGTTGCTTGAAAGCGATGAGCCCGCCGTCGGATGAAATATTTTCGTCAACTTGCTCGATTTGGACCGTTCGACCTTGCCAAAATCCGAATGACAATTGGCTCGCAGACTGTATACTCATGTTTGGCTTCCGTGCTTGCGGGTAAGGTGTTGTAAACTAACAACTTATACGCAGCCGGGGCCACTTTAGTTTGCATTTGCATGAATAATC
>JAYTVM010000278.1:0-18999 GCA_043743995.1 Pirellula sp.
GTTACCCTGACTAGGACTTCCACCCAGCAAATCAATCGCCTTTAAAGGCGCACTCGCCTTTCGCTCCGCGAAAGATGCGCAACTTTCGCGGAGCGAAAGGCGACATTGGATGTTAAGCGAATTGGAACTGACATGGAGGCACTTGTCGTTTGTCCGATGTTATGGTTTTACTTCGGGTGGTTTTACTTCGGGCGGTTCGGGGTACAGCCACAATGCAGCCCGGTAGGGCCATGGATGGGTCCACGGGTTTGGCCACGGAATAGCAGCCGAAAAAATGCTGATCAACAATAATAGTCCAATGAGTTTACGCAGAGGAGAGAAACGGCTTGCGATTTCAACGGCCGGTACGCAAAGCCATAGCCAGGCGGGTACTAGCCAAAACACCCAACGGAAGCCGCTGCAAACGCCTCCATAATTGCGATCTTCGACGACGCGTGTTGCATAAAAAACAAAGCATGCCAGCGACACGGCGGTCAGTGCGAGTGCAACGCCAGCTTCGGAAACAAGCAAGCCCTTCCATCCATGGGAAGAATCCCATTTGCTGCGTATCCAAAGTGCCGCACCAACGATTCCCAAGAGCCAGAACGGGGTCAACGAAAAGATGCCGTGGTGCCCGACGGTGAAGTGCAATGCATACAACCAGGGGTTGGGTTCACCGCGGTCGACCCCCTTCTTATTGATAGGCAACCAATACGATTTTGGAAAGTCGTACCAATCATCCCAATGGGAAATGCGCCAATTGCCATCCCTCGATTCAATGGCCACACGTTGGCCAACGGAATCGTCAATGAACTGCAGGACATCGGTCAGCCTTGCTGGAATGATTTTTGCTTTGTCGGTGAACGCGTAACCGTGTTGATTGGCTTGTGCGATGACGGCATCGATCGCAGGGGCGTCGGCGTTTTCAGGCTCTTTTGGAATCGTAGCGATCGATGCTCCGACACCACGATGAGCATACGGCGGTCGCAGATCCTGATGAGCCCAGTAGTTGGTCGCAAAGAACGCAATTGCAACGAGACCATTGGCGAGCAAGTACCCCGACAGGAACTTGCGCCAATTGATTACCAAAAGAATCACACCAGCAGCAGCAGCCCATGCTAGCGCTGGCAATTCACAGGCAACCGCCATGCCAGCACATAGTCCACACGCAATCCAGATCCACCAAGATTTGCTTTGTCCACGCTTGTAAGCATTGATTATTTGCCACACGAGACCGAGACTCATCGCAAAAAACAGCGCGGCATGCACATGATTGTTGAGGGTGGCCGCAAAGGTGGTGAGAAATGTTCCCCAAAGGGCCATGTTTAACAGGACGAAACGGGACCACGCATCTGCGACATTTTTTTCGAGCCAGAAGGATAGCCAAATCCACCACAACGCCAGCGGAAGAACGTTGACCAGGAGCATTACGGAACGTCCGATCAAGAAGGGCTCTTCGGTGAGTTTCTTGCGGAAGACCCATGTGACAGGCTTGCAAACCAGCGCGTAAATAGCTGTCAGCAGCGGCGGCTTGCTCGAGTAAAAATGTTCTTTGCCGTCGGCTCCTCGATGTCGAACGATGTCGATCGAGTTCCAGATTTTGGACTTTCCTTTGCTATCGGGAAGCTCCGTGATCCGGTCGATTTCCCATTTGCCATCCTCGGTCAAGGCTGCGATCGCACACCAGCGAGAGCGATCGTTGGCGCTGAGGAAGGGAAGTTCTCCATGCACGGCGGTCATGCCCAGTATTCTCGCCACTTGAATCACGGTGGCTATGCCGATCAACAGCCAAGCGACATCCTTGAATCGCCAAATCGATTCCGTTGTTGGAAGAGTCTGGCTCACGATGAGATGCCTGCCGGATCGAATTCTTCGCGAGGTTGCGATAGCTTTTCAATTTTTATCAATGGCGTCGTCTTGGCAATCGAAAACGGAACGGTTCGATTACCAGCATTGGCAACGACCAATTCCGCCAGCAGACCGACGCCGATCATCTGCGACCCGAGCACGAACAAGACCATCGATAAGTAAAAGAGTGGGCGTTCATGCAAATTGATGGGCAGGATTCCCAAATCAAGCCTGCTAACAACCCAAGCCGCCATGAGTCCGACGAGCAAGACTGCTGCAAGCGTGCATGCAGCCAGACCGATACCGCCCAGCAAGTGTTGTGGTCGGAATCGGAATCGGGTCAAGAAAACAACGGTAAAGAGATCGAGGAAGCCTTTGAGGATGCGAGAGACACCGTACTTGGAGACACCGTGAACTCGAGGATGATGCTGGACAGCGATCTCGGCGACCCGAAAACCTCTAGCGGCGGCTAGAACGGGAATGAAGCGATGCATTTCACCGTACAACGTAATTTCATCCAGGACTTCTCGACGATACGCCTTGAGTCCGCAATTGAAGTCATGCAAATGGAGTCGAGAAAACTTGCGAAGGATTCCGTTAAAAACAAGGGAAGGCCATCGTTTGTGCCAAGGATCGTAGCGTGTTTGTTTCCATCCGCTTATGACGTCATAACCCGAATTGAGTTTTTCGGTAAGCCGGACGAGTTCTTTTGGGTCGTCTTGAAGATCGGCATCCATAGTCACTATGAAGCGACCCTTTGCGACTGCGAAGCCGGCAGCTAGGGCGGCAGCCTTACCGAAATTGCGTCGGAATCGGATGCCGTGAACCATCGGATGGAGCTGACTTAGTTTCTCAATGATCGACCAAGAATCATCGTTAGAACCATCGTCGATCAAGAGGACTTCGTAGTCCCCTAAGACATCGGCAATCACGGCGCGTTGAATTCGCTGTGTGAGTTCTTCCAGAGAGTCTTGTTCGTTAAAAAGTGGGACGACGATCGAAATCATTTATTTTGGCTGAGGTCGAGGCGAAAATCACGGCACGGAGTGCCGTGCCACACATGTCCATTGTAACCAAAAACGAACGCTTCGGTGATAAATCGACAGGGAAGCGGTCAGCCAATTTAGTCGACCAACAGGCAGTGTTGGTTTGCCATGGAGATTCCACTGACGATTGCCCCTACGATCCCCACAAAGCCTTGGTCGGTACCGCACAGGAATAGATTGTTAAGGCGGGTGGTTCCATCAAGTTGTTTTTGAGGGGCACCGTACACCGCACCGTTATCATGCGAGGTAAACCGACGTATCGTCTTTGGGGTAAAAATATCGGTATCGATCACGTGCCGTCGGAAGTCGGGCATGAATCGGACTGCGGCCGCAACGGATTCATCGTACCATCGGAGTTTCTCTGCTCCGTATAGTTCGTTCGGTAATCCAGACCAGCGATTGTGGTCGGCAATGGTAGTTAGCCTAATGAAGCCAGCTTCCAATTCCCCTTCGGCGCTGGAATAGGCGTAGTTGTTTGGCGAGCAGATCACGCCCGTACGAAGATCGCACAGGCGGTTTTGTGGTTTGCTCCAATGGAATTGGTCCGAGTCGTTGAAGAAGACAATTGTCTTATCAAATCCAAAGGATTTCGGCTGGCATTCGAGCACGGAGATCGATTCGATAAAGGACATTTCGCCAGCCATGTAAACTTCGGATACCGAATTATCGTCGCAAAGACGCATGGTTTCCACGACGCCAGCGCTTGAAAGGATGCGTTTGGTAGTGAGCATGGTTCCGTTTTCAAGCTCCACGCCCATCGCATGATTGCCATCCACGCAGATCCGAGCGACGCCGCTACGAAGCCTCAAGTCGCCGCCGAGTTCGCGAAATCGGCGAACCAAATGTTTGAGAATCAGTCGAACACCTTTGAAGGGGCGAGCGAAGCCCTCAAGGAAGATGCTGCGGAACATGATGCAGAATTGCCCCCAATCCATATCGTGCTCGCGAGCATTGCCGTACCACATGAGGGGACATAGCAGCATTTCGATCAGCAAGGGCTCGATGAAGATTTCGGAGAGAATCTTACGAGTGGACAATTGAAAATCTTCTTGAGCTAGATCGTCATATTCTACCAGTCTATCGAGCAAGTTCTGAAAAGCATCTTTTTGGTGTGGGAACTTGGCGTTTACTTCGGACCGAAGCAATTCGATATCGTTGTTGAAATCCAAGGTAAGGCTTGGGAAGGCAATTCGAGAGCCTTTTTGCTCAGCCAACTGAAAATCATCCCAACGGAATCGAAGCTGCTTGAGCAGTCGTGCGAGAGGGCCTTTCTTGGCTCCTTTTTCGGTAAAATTGGTCATGGCATGAAGGCCGACGTCGTAATTCCGACCGTTGACACGGTAAAAAGAGTTCAGTCCACCGATAGTCCAGTGCTTTTCTAAAACACAGACTCTTTGATCGTAATGCGCTAGACGAATTCCAGCGGCCAAGCCGCTCATTCCTGCGCCGATAATAATGGTGTCGTAATCGTTAGATGAATTCATGGCTGCATTATCAGCACGGAGGAAGTTGCGCCCAGGGGCGTAAGTTCAATTGGCGGTTGACATTTCGGGGGCTGGGCGATAGCTTTTCCGATTGTTGCGCACGACACGGGGGGGTAGTGAAAACGGGGCTCTGAATTCACCACCGCCCTACCAAAAACTACCAACCCAACAGATAACAGCGGAATGAATCCACAAGAATTGCTCCGAATTGTAGATTCGTTGCATCGAGAAAAGCAGATTGACCCGGAGTTGGTCATCTTGGCAATTGAGTCTGCTTTAGTAACGGCCGCCAAACGACAATTCGGAGAAGAATCCGATGTTATCGTCAAAATTGCACGTGATGGCGGCGCGATTTTGGCAACGGTTAACGGTCGGGATTTGAGCGAAGACGAAATCGGCCGAATTGGAGCTCAGACGGCAAAGCAAGTCATTATTCAGAAGCTCAAGGAAGCGGAACGCGATGCTCGCTTGGACGAGTTTTACACCCAAATAGGCCAACTGGTCACTGGGATCGTTCAGCGAACCGAGCGGGGCGTCACGATCGTACAGCTCGGAAACGTCGAGGCAATACTTCCGCGAAGTGAGCAAATCCCAGGCGAAAGCTACCACAACGGGTCTCGAGTGCGAGCCGTCATTTACGAAGTCAAAGCCGCTGGGAACCGCGTCAAAATCATTCTGTCTCGCACGAAAACCACTTTGATTCAGCGGTTGTTTGAGCAGGAAATCCCTGAAATTGCGGAAGGTGTCATCCGAATCAACGCGATTAGTCGCGAGCCCGGCTATCGAAGCAAAGTCGCGGTTAGCAGCAGCGACCAACGGATCGACTGCGTTGGGGCTTGCGTTGGAATGCGAGGGAACCGAATCAAAAATGTGACCGGAGAACTGGCGGGCGAGCGAATCGATATTGTCCGTTGGAGCGATGACCCGATGGTATTGATTCCAAATGCCTTGCAGCCAGCCGAAGTGGAGCAAGTGCTGCTCTGCGACATGATTGGTCGAGCCATCGCCTTGGTTAGTGAAGAGCACTTATCTCAGGCGATCGGTCGGTATGGGCAGAATGTTCGCTTGGCCAGCAAACTGTGTAGCTGGGACATCGAAATCATGACGGCACCGGAATTGGAACGCCAAATCGAGCGTGCCATGGAGGGATTCATGGAAATTAAGGGCATGAACGAGTCGGTTGCCCAGCAATTAGTTGAGCAGGGCTACTTGTCGTATGACGATTTGTCGGTCATCGAGCCGGATGCGCTAATGGAAATGGGAAATTGGTCGGAAGAAGAAGTGGACGCGATCGTCGAGCAAGCCGACGAAAAGGCGAAGGAGCAAGAAGAAGCCGAGGATGAACGCAAGAAACAGGATAAATTGGACCGGGAAGCGAAAGCGACGGAAGAGCTCGATCGGAAAGAAGGGGTTTCGCCCCTTCCCCCTCCGACGGTGGATGTTGTTGCTCAAGACATAGTTTCGGAGTTGGCGGCGGAGGATTCGATTCCTCCAAGCGAACCGCTAGAGGAACCCTCCAAGGAACCGCCCTCGGTAGCACCGGAATCGGATCAGCAAACTGACGGAAACGTCTAACGCAAGAATGATTTATGCATTACCATCATAGGCAGCATAAGTTTAAGTCTTCGAAGCATTATGTGCTTTGGGGCGCAAGAAGTCGTTCGGCATGTGTCGTGTCGAATCGGGTGGGTGACCCGCTACAGCAGCGTGGGGGCGTCCTAATGAAATAACTATACGCAGAGACAGGTGAGCAACTAACGCCGAACGATCGGCCGACTTGCCTCGTCTCACAGGGCATATGCCCAAGGAATTTTGCTCAGTGGCAGTACGAATTTATTCGCTGGCTAAAGATTTAGGATTGGACAGCAAGGAGCTGGTCGACCTGTGCACCCGTCTGGGTATTCAGGGCAAAGGGAGCGCGCTGGCAAGCCTCGAAGACGAAGAGATTGCGCGGATCAAGAAGCATTTAGCGGAAAAGGCAGCACCGCCTGCTGCATCCTCACCTTCCGTTCAGACTCCTAAGCCTTCTCGCGAGCCGATCAAGGATACTCCAATCCGAGATTTGAGTAATCGGTTAGGTGGGGCAAAGCGCGATCTGTCATCCGCTCGCCCAAGACCAAGTGCGACCAGTGACCTGGAAGTGGCACAACCTGAGTTTGAGAAAGTGGAACTCGTCGTTGAAGAAAACGACGAGAAGGAAGCCCTCCATCCCATCGCATCTGACATGCCGGTCGAAGAGACCGAAAGCAACGTTCCCTCAGAGACGACAATGGCGCAAGAGGAGCCTACTGAGGAAGCCGCGGAGGTTTTGTCGGGCGAAGGCAAGCCGGAACGATCTTCCGATTCTCCCACCCGCCGAGATTTCTACTCTCCAGCTAATACGAGTGGACGAGTTCGGGTGATCGGTAGTCCTAGACCAGCTCCAGACGGAAAGGCAAGTCCGGACAAGCCGAGAAAAGCCCGCGAAGCGGTCCTCAATATCAATCTTGCCAAGATCCCTAAATCGGCAACCCCGCATCCATCTGCCAAACCACAAGAACAGGCAACTCAAAAACCGATTGTAAAACTTACTCCGGATGTCATTCGCGGGGTGAGTAAGGGTATGGACAAGCCCGCCGAGAAACCGGCCGCACCCGCAAAGCCAGGCTCCACGCAAATGGGTGGCGGTCGTGCTTCGACACCGAGTCAAACACAGCACTCCGGTTTGGCGGACTTCAAAGCCAACGCGGAGAATAAGCTTAATCTCAAAGCCAAAAAGCCGGTCGTTGAGGAAGAGACACCGACCAAGAAAAAGGGCTTGGCAGGTCTCGAATCGAGTCGCAAGGACCGCGGACCGCGAATCCAAACCTCACGAGATTTGGCTTCCTTGGAGGACGATGACGGACGCCGAGGCAAGGGCAATCGTTCACGCCGCAAACCGACTCCAACGGCAGTCCGCAAGGAAAAAGTTGTTCTCGCAATGCCTTGCACCATTCGAAGCTTCTCAGAAGCAGCCGGGGTTACCGCAGCTCGCATTTTGCGTTCGTTGATGACCATGGGGACAATGCAAAACATCAATTCTTACCTCAACCAAGAGCAGGCGGAATTGATCGCTGCGGACTTAGGAGTGGAACTCGAATTCCGACAGGCTGAGACATTGGAAACCAGTTTGATCGGTAAGATGGATGATATCGAGGATAGTCTTGAAGATTTGATCACAAGACCCCCGATTGTCACGTTCCTTGGACACGTTGACCACGGCAAGACATCGCTGCTCGATTATCTGATCGGGACCAAGATTGTGTCGGGCGAAGCGGGTGGAATCACGCAACAGATCCGAGCCTATCAAGTCAAGAAAGACGGCCGCGCGATCTCCTTTGTCGATACGCCAGGTCACGAGGCGTTCACAGAAATGCGAGCCCGCGGTGCCAATGTTACCGACATTGCCATCCTAGTGATTGCGGCCGATGACGGCATCATGCCTCAAACCGAAGAAGCGATTTCGCATGCGAAAGCCGCGGGAGTACCGATCGTTGTGGCCGCCAACAAATGCGATCTGCCGGGTGCGGACATCAATCGGATCATGACCCAAATGACCGAGTTTGGTTTGACGCCAAGTGCTTGGGGTGGCGACGTCGAAGTTGTGCCTACAAGTGCCATCACAGGCGAAGGCATGGACGAATTGCTTGAGACGGTTTTAACGGTCGCGGAAATGCACGACTACAAAGCCAATCCGAAACGTGCGGCCATGGGAGTTTGCTTGGAAAGCGAACAAGCTTCGGACCGAGGCGTGATCGCCAAGGTCATGGTTCAAAGCGGAACCTTGCGAGTCGGTGATATCGTGGTTTGCGGTTCGTCCTTTGGTCGAATCAAGGCTTTGTACGACACCATGAAACGCAACAAACAAATGACCGAAGCTGGTCCTTCCACTCCGATTAACATCACGGGTTTGGACAAAGCCCCAGAGGCAGGCGAACGTTTCTACGTTCTCGACGATATCGGACAAGCCCGTCAAATCGCCGCGAGCCGCGAGGTCATTGTTCGATCGCAGTCGCTTTCCGGTACTTCGCCTAAGGTTTCGTTTGAGACATTCCAGGAATTGCTGCAGTCGGGCAAACTAGGCGTCAAAGAAGACAAGGTTGTTCTTAACTTGATCATTCGAGCCGATGCCCGTGGATCGCTCGAAGCCATCGAAAAGGAATTGACCAAACTGGATCATCCAGAGGTCGAGATCAAGATTCTGCAAAGGTCGGTAGGTGGAATATCAGCGGCGGACGTAACGCTTGCGAGTGCCTCGCAAGCAGTCATCGTCGGCTTCAACGTCATTCCAGATGAACCGGCACGAATCTTGGCCGACGCTCGAAACGTCGAGATTCGTCGATACGACATCATTTATAATCTAGCGCTGGACATCAAGGCGTTGATCGAAGGACGGCTCAAGCCAGAGGAACGGGTCGTCGAACTCGGTCGTGCTCTTGTGAAACAAGTCTTTACGGTATCCCGCGTCGGAACGATTGCAGGATGCTATGTTGCTCAGGGAACGATCGAACGCGGATGCCGTATTCGTGTCAATCGCGAAGGGCGACGCATCGGTGACTATGCACTGGATACGCTGAAGCGAGTGAAGGATGACGCAAAGGAAGTGCAACGCGGGCTTGAGTGCGGAATTCGACTTGCGGGCTTCAACGACATTAAAGTAGATGACGTTTTGGAAGCGTATCGCATCGAAGAGGTAGCTAGAACTCTTGAGCTATCGAGGTCCTAATGAGCGCACGCAGGTTATTAAAAGCAGGGGAAGCGATCCGGGAAGTCGTCGCCATGGCGATCTTGACGGAGATACGCGACCCTCGCGTCAAGAATATCACGGTGATCGGAGTGGAGGTTGCTCCGGACATGCGCGAGGCCAAGGTGCTGATCAGCATTATGGGTAGCGAAAGCCAGCAAGCCACCAGTTTGCGAGGCCTGCAAAATTCCGCTGGGTTTTTGCAGTCCAAGATCGCGGAACGAATTGATACTCGCTATACGCCCAAGCTTAAATTCGTCGCCGATGCGGGAGTTAAAAAGTCGTTGGCGGTGGCTCAAATCCTGGACCAGATTGCTCTTGAAAAGCAAAAGAGTGAAGCCGAAACTGGGAGTCCAGTAGATGGAAACCCAGTAGATGGTTCTGCAGAATCGATTGCCCCGGATCCTTCGGTCGTCGAACATTCTCAATCCGATGAAGCGTAATTTCTTAAGTATTACCGCCTTTGCCCCAAGCAATACAAGACCCATATAATCGACAACATGAGCAATAGAGCCGCGAAATACGAGCAGATCCACAAGTCTCTGAAAAAGCACTTCAAAACATTGCCAGAACCGGGTGAGCGAAGCGTTCTTGAGCACTTGCTCTACGCTTGTTGCCTCGAGGATGCTAGATCGGAACAGGCAGACGAAGCGTTTGCCAAACTGCAACAAGCGTATTTTGACTGGAACGAAGTTCGAGTAACGACGGTCGTCGAACTGGGAGAGGCCTTGAGTAGTTTGCCAAACGCGATTCAGGCTGGCCATCGAATCAAGCGATGTCTTCAATCTCTCTTCGAGGCGAGATATCAATACGACATTGAAGACATGAAGAAGGCAAACCTCAGCAAGGCAACCGAGGAAATTTCGGCTTGGAAAGGGATTACGCCGTTTGTTCTGAATTATGTGTCGCAAAATGCTTTGGGGGGGCACGCGATACCCGCTGATACGCTCACCTTGGAAATCATGGTTCAGTGCGAAATCCTGACCCAAGCGGAAGCGGAAAAGAAAAGCCTACCGGGCGTAGAACGGGCGATTCCGAAGAACAAGGGGTTTGAATTTGCATCCTTGTTGCATCAGTTTGCGGTCGAGTTTCATCAGCACCCTAAGAATGTAGCCGTGATAGCCGTATTTAAGGAACTTGGCGTTTCACCGAAGCCAAAGGCAGTCGAAAAGCCAGCTCCGAAAAAGGAAACAAAGCCTGTAGCAGTAGCGACTCTCGATTCGAAGCCAACGCCATCGCAAACCAAAACAAAGGCTGCTCCTGCTGTTCCAGAACCCGCGAAAGGTGCTCGAAAGCCTGAGGCGACGTCATCGCCAAAGAAAGCTGAGAAAGTTGTGGCTGCGGTGAGCAAGCCCAAGGACATACCGGCCAAGGTTGAGGCTAAGCCAGAGCCCGCCAAGTCTCCGGATACGAAGAAAAAATCCGAAGCTAAGGCTGCTGAAATCAAGAAGCCTGATTTAAAGAAAGTGTTAGCGAAAGCCGAAGACAAAAAGCCGGCGGACAAGCCGGCTGTGAAAAAACCCGACGCAAAACCCGACGCAAAGTCTGACGCAAAGTCTGACGCAAAGTCGACACCAAAACCTCCCGGAAAAAAATCGATGGTTCCTGTGAAGGCGGCAAAACTAGAGCCTACAACCAAAAAAGTCGAACCGACCAAAAAACAACCGGAAGCAACTCCAAAACCTTCGCCGGCAAAACCCACTAGCAGTGCTAGTCCCACCAAGAAAAAGCCGCGTTAGTTGTTGGATGGTGCATATCCAATTTCGAATTAGACAAAGAACCTTTAAATACTCCTCGATAGGAGCAAAATGATGGCTGGACATTCGCAGTACTCAAACATCAAACACCGCAAGGCTTTGGTCGACAGCAAACGGAGTAAACTCTGGAGCAAGCTGTCCAAAGCGATCATTGTTGCCGCAAAACTTGGAGGCGGTGATCCAGGGAGCAATGTCCGACTTCGTACGGCAATCCAAGACGCAAAAGCTGTCTCACTGCCACGGGAAAACATCGAACGCGCCATCAAAAAAGGGATTGGCGAAATCGATGGTGGGGATGTGGAGGAGATCCTCTACGAAGGCTACGGACCGGGTGGAGTTGCCGTGCTATGCGACATCATGACCGACAATAGAAATCGCACCGCGCCAGAAGTGCGAAAGCTGTTCGAGAAACATGGCGGACGGCTGGGGTCCACGAACTGCGTGGCGTATCTCTTTGAAAGAAAAGGGATGATTGTAATCAAGCAATCGTCCGTCGATTTAGAAAAACTGATGGAGCTAGCCCTTGAAAACGGTGCCGATGACGTCACGGAAGTCGGCGAAGTGTATGAAATCGCATGCACCCCGGATATTTATAGTACGGTAGTCGAGGCGATCGAGGCCCAAAGTATTGAGATAGAAGTCAAGGAAGTATCGCGGGTGCCAAGCAATTCGGTCGAAGTTGATTCGGAGACTGCGGTTGCGGTTATGAAATTGCTCGAGTTGCTCGAGGATCACGACGATATTCAGTCGGTAGCATCCAATGTGAACTTTACCGAAGAGCAGCTAGCCTCCCTTGGTTGACCTGTGAATTCTAAATGACAAACAATTCTCTTTGCATCGAACGACTGGATGCCAGTTTAGATTCGTTCGCGTTCGATATTGCAACGCTGAGGAAAAAGTTAAGTCCAGATGGTTCGGTCGTTTCGGAGCGAGGGCGACAACTGACCTTATCGGTTTTCGGCGAACCACTTTCACCTCAGGGTGTGGTTGAGCGGATTTGCATCGATGTAAAAGAACGAGGTACTGAGGCTGTACTGTTCTACGCGCGAGCCTTGGACAATCCTGGCACCACCTCGGAAACGCTTCGAGTCCCATCTGAAATGCTTAGTCGTGCGCACGCTAGCGCTTCGCCTGAATTTTTGAAGACCGTACGTCGTATTCGAGCGAACATAACTGGCTTCCAAACGGCTATTCTGCATAAGAATGTCGTCACGCGACCGAGCCCAGGCGTCGTCTTAGAACAACACTATGCACCGCTACGCCGAGTTGGGATTTGCGTGCCTGGAGGAGCGGCTGCTTATCCGTCGACGGTATTGATGACGGCGATTCCGGCTCAATGCGCGGGGGTTGAGCAAATTGCGATAGTTGCGCCGCCGACTGCACTGGGTGCATATAACCCAGATGTACTGGCTGTTTGCTATGAACTAGGCATTAGCGAGGTCTATGCGGTTGGCGGTGCGCAGGCGGTAGCCGCGCTGGCTTATGGAATTCCCGAAATCACGGCGGTGGACAAAGTCGTTGGACCTGGAAACCTGTTTGTGGCGCTAGCAAAGCGTTTTGTATTCGGGGATGTTGACATCGATTCCATCGCGGGTCCGAGTGAGGTTGTGGTACTCGCAGATCAAACAACCAATCCTGACTTCGCCGCCTCGGATTTGCTCGCTCAGGCCGAGCACTCGCCGGGCGCGAGCATTGCAGTGAGCTGGGATAAAAACGTATTAGATCGAATCGAGCAATCGATGATCCAACAGCTTGCAGGCTTGGAACGGGCAGAGCTCACACTTGCTTCTTTGAATGCATTTGGAGCCATGGTTCTTTGTCGCGATGAAAATCAGGCGTGTGAAGTGACTAGCCTCATTGCACCGGAGCACCTTCAGATTGCTGTAGATAATCCACGGCGGCTTTTGGCCAAAATTCGCAATAGTGGAGCGACTTTTCTAGGGCACTTTTCGCCGGTAGCTTTAGGTGACTATGCGGCGGGTCCGTCTCACGTTTTGCCGACGGGTGGCACGGCGCGTTGGGCCTCAGGACTCTCCTCAAATCATTTCCTGCGTTCGAGCAGTGTCATCGAATTCGAACAAAGTGCGTTGAATGAGATCGCGGCGGATGTAGCACTTATGGCAGATAAAGAAGGACTTACCGCACACAAAAACAGTGTACTGATGCGGCAGGTCTGACCCTCGCGTGGCACGTCTCTAAATGGTGTCTCCTAAACGACTTTGCACCGGATGTAGAAGGAATGCTGCCATTGGGCTGCTGAACCTAGCGAAGCAGCCCAATGGCAGCATCGTCGCCCTCTAATGCTTGACAACGCAACCAACGCCGCTTGCGTGTTTCGAATCTCGTGGAGTAGTTGAAGGGGATCTTTGTCCCGGAGCTCCTTCAACAAGATTCGGTCGGTTCGCCGGGTCGAAAATTTCAGGCGATAATACCATTAGGCGATAATGTCGTGCACGACGTTTCCGTGTACGTCGGTTAGTCTGAAGTCTCGACCTGCATAGCGATAGGTTAGCTTGGTGTGGTCGAAGCCCAGCAAATGAAGCATCGTCGCGTGCAAATCATGGACATGCACCTTGTTCTCGACCGCCTGGAATCCGAATTCGTCGGTTGCTCCATGAACATGTCCCCCCTTGACTCCGCCTCCCGCCAGCCACATCGTGAAGCCATAGTGATTGTGATCGCGGCCACTCGTTGTGCCCGCGTTTGCCCCTGGCTTCGGTAATTCCACTGTCGGCGTCCGACCAAACTCTCCTCCCCAAACAACAAGTGTGCTATCGAGAAGTCCGCGTTGCTTTAGATCCTTGAGCAGAGCACCGATTGCTTGTGAGCATTCGCCTGCAAGTTTCCGGTGATTCTCTTCGATTTTGTCGTGACTATCCCACGGTTGACCAGCACCGTGCCAAAGTTGAATGTACCGCACACCCCGTTCGACCAGCCGTCTCGCAATCAGAATCTGCTTCGCCTGAACAGTATCGCCATACATTTCTTGAGTCGATTTCGGTTCCTGACTGATATCGAACGCCTCGCTCGCGTCCATCTGCATGCGGTAGGCTAATTCGAAACTCTGCAACCGCGATTCTAGTTCCGCATCCTGCTGCCTCGCATCTTCATGTCGGCGATTGATTGCTTGGAGCAAATCAAGTTGTCGCCGTTGATCCAATTGGCTGATGCCCGAAGCGTTGCGAATGTTGGCAATAAGTTTTTCGATATCCTGGTTCTTAGTGTTAACGTAGGTTCCTTGATAGGCGCCGGGCAAGAAGCCGGATTGCCAATTCTCGGACCCTTTGATCGGATAGCCGCTTGGGCACATTGCGATGAATCCGGGTAAGTTTTGATTGACACTCCCCAACCCATACGTAACCCACGAGCCGACCGCTGGCCGAACTAATGTCGCATCTCCACAATTCATCAACATCAACGACGGTTCGTGATTCGGTACGTTGGCATGCATGGAACGAACCACACACACTTCGTCGATCATTTCGCCAACGTGCGAGAATAATTCACTGACTTCGATACCGCTCTTTCCATACTTCTTAAATTTGAACGGCGAGCGATAGGCTGCTCCGGTCTCCCGCTCCGTTCGCAAGTTGTTCGGTAAAGCCTGTCCGTGATATTTGTCGAGGGCGGGCTTGGGGTCAAACGTATCCACCTGCGATGGACCACCGTTCATGAAAAGATGAATAACTGCCTTGGCCTTCGGAGCAAAGTGCGGTTGCTTTGGGGACATCGGGTTAAGACCGTTTTGCCCAGCCAACGCGGAATCGGCGAACAATCGACTGGGTTCCTCCGCCAATAAACCAGCCATCGCAATCGAGCCAAAACCAACACCGCTACGCTGCAAAAACTCGCGGCGGCTGGATGGCATCGCGTTCATCGCACGGAGAATCGAAAGTGGATCGGGTTGGTTCATCTCGTACTCAGTTTTCCGGCAATTGGTTTTCGGTCAATCTACGAAAGCGAACTCGTTACTTAAAAATAATACCTGCGCAAACTGTACCCAGGCGTCCATCTTGGGCGAAGGCAAAAGACTCGCCGACGACTTATCAAATTCTTTGGAAGCGCTCCAAACGAAGTTGGCTTTTACGCTTTCGCTCGTGGAGCTAGTCACGCGAACTCGTGGCTTCCATTGATAACTGTCATGATCCGGGGAAGCCCCGCAATCTATTACAAAATCGATCGTGTCGCCAACAGCTACATCGACGGTAGCCACCGACGTCGTAACCTTGTTGTTCTTGGCCGTCCAATTCCCAAGGACACCTGTTTTGCTAGAAACGATTCGACCCTGGACGCCATCCCCTTGATCGCTTTCATGTTTTATTTCGCCTTCGATGGATACGGTTCCGGCAAACGGAGAAACCCACCGAAGGATGGTGCATTGAGCCAGACCATTGCCAGGATGTCCGCCCGCGGCACACAGGCTTGTAAATGCTAGCGTGGAATCCGGGAACTGTTCGGAGCCTTGCCACACTTTACCCGTGAAATGTGGAAGTGGAGTGAAGCTAACGGCGTAGGAATCCGCCGCCAAAGATCCATACCCGTATCGCCACACGGGTAACGCCACCGTAGATGGAGTGGCAGCCGCACTCGCAGCTTGAGCAGCCGCCAAGAAATCTTTCGCCATGCGCAATTCTTGTTCATCTGGGTTGCGAGCAAGCGTGACTTGATAGAGGGCTTTCAATCGCTCGTCCGTGGAGGCGATCGTTGATGACTTTGCAGCAAGTTGTTCCGCTTGTCCAATCACGAACTTCGCATTGATGAAGAACAGTGCTTGTTGCGGCACTGTAGTTCGAGCGCGCGTCGCTTGGCTCGCATCCGGGCTTGGAAGATCAAAACTGGCCAACAAGCCAGGAATATCTTCCCGGTCGACGTAAGCATAGAGCCCGCGTCGCGTGGCCTCCTCGTGAATCATGACCGATCGACCTCCGATATGCCGATCCAGTTTGTCCGTTGCGGTCAATAGCCGGTCTCGCAATGGCTCAAACTCCAAACGACGCCGAGGCATGTGCCAAAGAAGCCTGTTCTCCGGATCAATCGCGTCGCCCTGGCGGTGCACTTCGCTCGATTGTTGCCAAATAGCCGAAAGCATGATCCGTTTTTGCAATCGCTTAATCGACCAACCATCCTTCATGAATTCGCTGGCGAGGTAGTCCAACAATTCAGGGTGCGAAGGCTTGTCACCGCGAGCACCAAAATCGCTGGCGGTCGGCACCAGTCCAGCACCGAAATGATGTTGCCAAATTCGATTGACGAGGATGCGTGAGGTGAGCGGATTGTCCTTGTTTGCGATCGCTTGCGCTAGTTCCAATCGACCGCTTCCTTTCGTGAATGGCTTGCCACCGTCAACATGGGATAACAACTGCAAAAAGCGCCGAGGGACACTGTCGCCAGCATTGCCAGGCTGTCCTCGCTTAAAAATAACCGGATCGTGCGGAGTGGGTTTGTCATTGATCACCATGCCGCGAGGGGGCGAGCCATGATGCGATGCCTCCACACCCTTGATCTTTCCAAGTTGTTGATTGTATTCATTGCGTTCACCTTGATCTAACAATGCAATCATCTGTTCCGCGTTGAGAGTCGTCGGATTGTCGGTTGCAAACAAAGCGACTCGCAACGCCTCATCGTTCTCGTTTGGGAGCCGGGTTGCATTGGCGTCCTTTTTGCGGAGTTCCTTCCAGTTGGCGAAGATGTCTTCTAGCTTCTTTCCAACCGTTTGAGCGACATCCATAATCGATTCGGGTGCCGATTCTCGAAGCGATTCTACAAGGCTTGGATTCAAGCTCGATAGTGTTTCCGCAGGTCCTTGGAGAAAGCTCTTGAAATCCTCTTGGAATGTGCCCTGAGGCAAGGCTGCAAAGCGATTCAAAAAACCCCAAACGGGGTGGCTCTGCGTTGTTGGGCTCTTCATGAACTCTTGCCAACTCCCAACAGCCCGAGGTCGCAATGGACCGCGATCGCCGATCTTTTTAACACTCTTAGGGTTGCTCTCACTTTTCAGCTTAGCCAAGTGAATCATGTAGTCAGCAATACGGGACCGAAGCTCCTCTTCCGTTGAGACTCGTTTTTTATCAAGCCAGCCGTCGACTTCCTTTTGCTTTTCGGCAGTGGCTGCTAAGAACTCGTCGTAACCAGGAGTGGCGGAAGGCTCACCTAAGAGAGGCAGATCCTCAGGTTCTTGGCAGCTTGCAAAAACTCCGTAGAGCGAATAGTAATCTGCAGTCGGAATCGGATCGTACTTGTGATCGTGGCAACGCGCGCATGCAACGCTCGTACCCAGAAACACGCGCGTCACGACATCGATTCGATCGTCGATGATCTCGTGTGGGTTGCCCATAAATTTCCTGCCTACGGTCAGGAAGCCTAACGCAGCGAGCTTGGGACGATTTGCGTCATTGAGTTCGAGTTGGTCTGCTGCCAACTGTTCGATGATGAACTCATTAAATGGCTTGTCATCATTGAAAGCGTTGATGACATAATCTCGATAGGTATATGCGTATGGATAACGCGTGTCGCGATTTCCGGCTTGGTAGCCCGTGGTCTCAGCGAATCGAGCCAAGTCGAGCCAGTGCCGTGCCCATCGTTCACCGTAGTGTCTGCTCTGCAGCAATCGATCGATCAATCTTTCGAACGCGTCCGATGACTTGTCTGATTCAAACGCTTTGACTTCATCGTAGCTTGGCGGTAATCCAGTCAGCGTAAAGCATGCACGTAGGATGAGAGTTCTTCGGTCGGTTGGGCTGTTGGGTGCAAGTCCTTTTGATTCCAAAGCGGATAGAATAAATCGGTCGATCGGTTGTTTGGGCCATGCAGCGTTCTTGACTTCTGGGGGGGCCACCTCCTTGATCGGTTGGTAAGACCAATGCGACTCGCGAATCTGATCGATCCGTTGAGCCGGTGGAAGCAATTCATTGGCAGAAGGCTCTTTGTCTTTAGGCCAAACCGCGCCAGTCCGGACCCATTCGACGAGGATGGCAATTTCATCGACGCCGAGTTTCCCTTTTGGAGGCATTTCAAACTTCGGATCTTTATAATGAATCGCGCGAATGATTGGGCTTTTTTCTGGGTCGCCTGGAATAACGGCCAGCCCTAAACTTCCCCCTTTTGTGACTGCAGATTGCATATCCAGTCGCAATTCACCGGACTGTTCGGCGGGCCCGTGGCATTCGACGCAGTGCTTGGCCAAAAGCGGACGGACCTTTGTTTCAAAGAATGCCTCTTTTTCGACAAGTTTATCGTTGCTCAGTTTGTCTTCATCCAGTTTCTCTTCACCCAATGAAATAGCGTTTCCGAGCAAAACCAGGGCACAAATCGCACTTGCAATTCGAACCATCGACCACACGAAATTCTTAGAAGTCTTAGAAAATGGCATTAGAAAAAGCACTGATGCTTTCCTTGGGCAGGACTGCGTATGGCGGACTTGGTGGAATTCGGCGAACGTCGCCTAGGCGGGTTAGTATATAAACTAATCAATTGGTCAAGAAATAGCAACGAAACCAGGACGCTGAGCTGCAGCACAATAGCGAGACAAAAATGTTTAGGTAAGTTTTCAATGTGTATCTCCTGTGATGGTTTCAAACTTGGTCTGTAGCCAATTCGGTTCGCGACTCGGTTCGCGACGCCCCGCCGCGTTTCGGAGCAACTCGGCCACATACTCTTCACGGGCGATGTCTCGATGCTTAGTACTTGGGAAAGATGGCCGATGTCGGGAAGCGGTCTTCATGGCTGAAGGTGCCGTCGCCCAGATATTCCTCCCTCGGCAGTTGGAGGTCAGGCCAGTTCGCAGGGCGGACACGGACGACTCTGCCGGGGCGAATACCTTCGATGATGAGGTCCGTTTCAAATCGGATTTGGATGCCGCTGCTCCCAACAGGGACCTCTCGGGTCGCCTTCGTGATGTCCAGGATGGAGCCTTTTGAAGCCATGTGCGCGGGACCGTATGCGCCGCCTGCATGCTTCAACGTATTCTCGGCCGCATTCATGGCTGCCCCGACACCCTCCTTGAAATCGGCGTAGAGGGAGGGATCCATGCCGCCGAACAAGGTCGCGGTCACGGTGGCGCGACCGAACTTACCATACTCGACTGCATCCACCCACGCGGGCATCCAGCGGCTGCGGATGATTGC
>JAYTVM010000279.1:0-1592 GCA_043743995.1 Pirellula sp.
AACGAACTCAACAGGAGCGGAGGGAATCGAACCCGCAACCCCCGGTTTTGGAAACCGGTGCTCTGCCAATTGAGCTACGCTCCTAACAAACCATGCCGCTGCACATCGCAGCGGCACTTGTTGGCTTCTTACTCGACAATCTTGGTCACAACGCCGGATCCAACCGTCTTGCCGCCTTCGCGGATAGCAAAGCGAACACCCGCATCAATGGCAACGGTCTTTTGCAGTTCGACGGTCAGCTTGACGTTGTCGCCAGGCATGCACATTTCTGCATCGACCAAGTTAGCGGTGCCGGTTACGTCGGTTGTTCGGAAGTAGAACTGAGGACGGTATCCGGAGAAGAAAGGCGTGTGCCGTCCCCCTTCGTCTTTGCTCAAGCAATAAACTTCGGCTTCGAACTTCTTGTGCGGAGTGATCGAGTTTGGCTTGGCCAATACTTGACCTCGTTCGATGTCTTCACGACGAACGCCACGGAGAAGGCAGCCAACGTTGTCGCCAGCACGGCCTTCTTTCATTTCTCGGCGGAACTGTTCGACACCCGTTACGGTTGTCTTCTTCTTTTCGTCCATCAAACCGATGATTTCGACTTCTTCGCCGACCTTGATCATTCCGCGTTCGATACGACCGGTTGCCACGGTTCCACGACCTTCGATCGAGAAGACGTCTTCGACAGCCATCAAGAACGGCTTGTCTTCTTCGCGAACAGGTTGTGGGATGAAAGCGTCGATAGCAGCGATCAAATCGGTGATGCACTTGCTAGCGGCTGGGTCTGCAGGCTTATCATAAGCGAGCTTGGCATTGCCGCGAACGATTGGAGTTTCTTCGCCAGGAAAGCCGTATTTAGTGAGAAGTTCGCGAATTTCAAGCTCAACCAACTCGAGCAACTCTTCGTCGTCGACCAAGTCGCACTTGTTCAGGAAAACGAGCACTGCAGGCACGCCAACTTGGCGAGCGAGCAAGACGTGTTCCTTGGTTTGTGGCATTGGTCCGTCAGCAGCGCTAACAACCAGAATCGCGCCGTCCATCTGTGCGGCACCGGTGATCATGTTCTTAATAAAGTCAGCGTGACCTGGACAGTCGATGTGAGCATAGTGTCGGGTTTCCGACTCATACTCAACGTGCGAAGCGGCGATGGTCACCGTCTTAGTAGCGTCACGAACTGTACCGCCCTTTGCAATATCGGCATAGGATTTTGGCTTTGCCAATCCTTTTGCAGCTTGTACTGCCAGCAGAGCACCCGTTGTGGTGGTCTTGCCGTGGTCAATGTGACCGATAGTGCCTACGTTGCAGTGGGGTTTTTTGCGTTCAAATACCTCTTTGGCCATTTTTGCTCACAACACCTAAACAAATAGAAAACTGGAAATTACGCCGTGAGGTTTTTGCCCACGAGCAAACAAAGGTTAAACCACGATCCCTCTTACGCCACAAAAACCGCCAACGATCCATGTCGACTGTTTTGTTGTCGTCTTCGGAGCACGCCCTCAAAGGACCGAGCTCACGACAGAGCTGCTGATGGGACTTGAACCCATGACCTCTTCCTTACCAAGGAAGTGCTCTACCACTGAGCTACAGCAGCTTGCGAGGGAGAGCGG
>JAYTVM010000280.1:0-5041 GCA_043743995.1 Pirellula sp.
CAAGTGAACCCATTCGGAATGGCGCAGGACAAATGGGGATTTTGGTACGCGGCGGACTGCCATAGCAAACCAATCTCGCAGTTGATCCGTGGAGGTTGCTATCCCAGTTTTGGCCGTCCTGATGACGGTCTGGGATTTGTTCCCCCGATGATGGAACACTTGCATGGCAGCACTGCGATCTCTGGGCTGGCCCACACCAAAGACTCGCGGTTCCCTGTAGCGCTTGAAGACAATTTACTTAGCGGTAACGTCATGACCTGCCGCATCAACCGCAATCACCTTGTCTACCAAGGCGCCACGGCCAAAGCAGTCGCTATGCCCGATCTATTGACCAGCGACGATCCATGGTTCCGACCTGTGGATCTGCAATTTGGGCCGGATGGATGTCTGTACATTGCCGACTTCTACAACAAAGTCATCGGCCACTACGAAGTTCCTCTCGACAACCCCAATCGCGATCGGAAAAGTGGACGCATATGGCGATTACGATGGATCGGTGGTGGAGAAACGATCAAGCGGGAGGTTGCAGCGAAAACGATCAACGAACCAGAATCGCTATTCGCGGACAGCACGATGGCTCGCACTGTCGGATTATGGGATCTCAAAGAAACGCTCTCTGCCGTGAAGGCGTACCACCTATACGATAAGTTCGGGGCATCGAAAGACACCGAACCGAACTGGCTTCTGCGTCAAACGGCTCGCGAAGATAGTGCTAAAGATCCAATCCTCAATCAGTCTATTTTGATTGCAACGCGAGATATCTTACACAGAATGCAACATCGGGATGCTTCCGAATACGAACGAGCTGTGAATTCATTGTGCAGCGATGGCGTTCTTAATCTGGCCAACAAGCCAAAATCTTTTTCGCTCGATGCACCGTATGTTCGGGCACTGACTCGCGTGTTGCTGGCTCTCAAAGACGCTAGATCAACCGCTGGTTTACTTTCTCTGTGCGAGAAGCAAGTTGCCATAGCCGAATCAAGTGCGGACCAACGTCTCGCTTTGGACGAAACCATTCAGTCGATTGCAGACGTTGTAGAAGAATCCAATATGGATCGATTCATGGCCCTATTGGACTCGACAAGCAAGGATGCGGATGCTCGTGCCGACCAATTGCTGCGAATTGCTCGTCGCCAAATGCAACAACGCGGAAAAGTCCTCGGTAGCTTGGTGTCGCGGTGCCAAGAAATGGTTGGCGATCTCGCAAGCCAATGGTCGGCTGAATCCGAATCTTCTGCCAAAAATTCTTCTGAGTTGAAGCTGATCAGTTGGTTCGGTCGATCCGCAAAAAATGAGGATCGCAGAGATTGGCTGCCAGAATCGCGCGCGTTGTCTCCAAACCCAAAAGACGTTGGAAAGCGAGCTTTGTTTTTTAGTAGTTTTCCACTGGGCGAAAGCTATACCGGCACATGGTCGTCCAGTCCTTTCATCGCGCCCAGCCAATTGGATTTTTATGTTGTGGGGCACAATGGGCTACCCAGCAAAGAGTCCCACGCGAAGAACTACGTTTCCTTAGTAAGACTAGACGAAGCGGGCAATGTTGTAGAAGAACTATTTCGCGAGCTACCGCCAAGAAGCGACATTGGCAAAAGGGTTCACTGGGACTTGCAGACACACGCGGGTGCCAACCTTCTATTGCGTGTCGTGGATGGTGACTCGGCCGCCAGCTACGCTTGGATCGGCATTGGCGAAAGTTCCCTGTCGGGTTTGAATCCCGGACCGATCCGGGACAAATGGGAACGCATCCTATCGGTCGTCGCCTTGTGTGGGTTTCCTAGCCAACCTGCGAGCCTCGAAAAGATTTCGACTCTGATGCGTTCCGAGAGCACCGATTGGATCAGCCGATTTCGACTTCACCGACTCCGCGACAAGAACGCCCATGCCGAGTTCGTCGAGTTGGCAGATTTTGCGGTGGAGCAAAATTGGACCGATTTGTTTGCAGGGCTTTCGATCGATACGAAAAAAACACCGACTTGGGATTGGAGCATTGAACAGGAACGAATCCTCAAGTTCGGAGAGTCAATTTGCAAACGTTGTTCCTACCACGAACAAGAACGGTTGGTTCTAAGACTGTCCAAACACCGCGCGGCTATCAACCTCATTGCATCGCTTTGCGAGCGAGGTTCCTTGTCTCGCGATGCGTTGCGAGTGTTACCCAAGAGTTGGTGGGAAGGTTTGCCGCAAGAAAACATCACCCGACTGGAAGCTCTACGTCCTGAACCGAGCCCGTCGTCGAACCGTTTAACCGTCGTGGAAAGCAAAGCGTTGGCCGTTGAAAAATTGGCGGTCGACCTTCAAGTTGGAGCCAAGCAGTTTGCGGACCGCTGTGCAGTGTGTCATAAGCTTGGCGAACAAGGTAAAGTGGTAGGGCCTCAACTCGAGGGGGCTGGAGCACGTGGAATATTGAGGCTTTGCGAGGATATCCTATGGCCGGATCGCAATGTCGACGAAGCATTTAAGATGACGATGATGGTGCTCGATGGGGGCGAGTCGGTAAGTGGGCTCGTAAGCGATCGAACAGCGGAGTCGCTATTGCTGACGGATCAAACCGGCAAGCAACGGCGGATCTTGCTCAGCGATATTGAGCAAGAGAAGCCGAGCAAACTATCGTTGATGCCAGGGAACTTTGATGAGCTTATGACCGATGCCGAGCTCGCATCGTTGATCGGCTACCTTCGAAACGCAGCCAGTGTGGCACGGCAGTCCCTGCCGTGATTTTCGAGCATTAATCGTTTTACTCCGTTTTACTCCGTTTTACTCCGTTTCACTCCGAGCTGACGGCCACAGTAGTAGCTCCTCGACATCGCTAGCCCATCCGATCGGGGCTTGCCCCCGACGGATGCGTTTTGGCGTACTACAATTGGGTGCCTCAACTCCCGTTCCCTCGGCTTTTGCCCGCCGGAGGCCGGCAAAAGCCGAGGGGAACGGATCGCTTCGCGAGTGTCGGCGTTAGTACGCCAAAACAAGGTTGGTGGGGGACAAGCCGGACAAGCCCCCGACCAACCTGAAACCCCAGATTGCCGATTTGAACCCCATATCGTCGACCAGAAAGGCCCATCGCCGACCAGAAAGGCCCATCGCTGTCCAAAATTGCCAGATCGCAGAACGGAACAAAACTCGCATCAACGCATTTTTCATAAACTGCTATTTGTCGCACTGCCCAGGCGGAGCCTGCAGAACAGTGGGTTGCGTGGCAGAGCCTCGCGACCAGATCCAGCATTGCATACTTGCGATGAGAGAGAAGTGTCCTTTACTTCACCGGTACCACTGCATTCTCATAAAACTTCACTAAATCCTCGCGAAGCTTAACCATGGAGGGTTGGTAGATGTACATCATGTGACCACCTTCATAGAAGCGATACTCCAAGTTGTTCTTGAGCGTTGGCTCCAATAACAAGTGATCGGTCGTGTTCATCATCGCAAAGTGCGGCGTTGCGAGATCGTAATAGCCACAAGCCAAGAACACCTTCAAGTAAGGATTAGCGGTCATGGCTTTTCGCAACGTTTCTGTCGCATCCACATAGCGTCCTTCGAATCGTTTGTAGCTCCACGGCTGCACGTTGCCGGTAAGTATCTCGTACACACGATCCTCTTCGAATCCAAGATCTCGTCTCACGTAATCGTTGAACGTGGCCGTAAACGGACCGAAGATAGCCGCTCCACTGGCATCGTATTCGTAACCGTCACCAGCGTCATCGCGATCGATCCCCACGTAACGGCTATCGAATCGGCCTACCGTTCGGCTCTTGGACCTCAAGAGTTCTTTTCCAAATCGGTCTTGATCGATTCGCAATTTGGCTTTTGTAACAAAGCTATTTGACAGACCTGTGTATCGCGACAGCAGTTCGGCAACCGCACGAAACTCATCCGCTGGTAACGACGTTCCCTTTAGCAAGCCAGCCGCGTAGCGTCCGTTCGCGAACTCCTCAGCTTGCTTGACCACTACCTCAAGCGGCTGACTTTGCAGATCCGCTGGCAGTGCTTTGTGATACCAAGCCGTGGCGGCATACGTTGGCAAAAACGTGATGTAAGGCAGATCATTGCTGCCGCCAAACCGAAGCGTTTGAAAATTGATCACCCCGGATACAATGATGGCGCCGTTCAGTTCCATGTAATAGCGATCTTGAAGGTATCCAGCCAAACCTGCGGCACGCACGCCACCGTAGCTTTCTCCCAATACGAATTTAGGACTTAACCAACGCTTGTACTTGGTAGTCCAATCGTGAATGAACTGCCCCACGCTCTTCAAGTCTTCTTCGTAGCCATGGAATTGCCCTTTCTCTTCGCCTTCCGCGGGCCGTGAATAACCGGTGCTTACTGGATCGATGAAGACCAAGTCGGTTACGTCCAACAGGCTCAATGAGTTTTCTTCCAGCGTGTAAGGTGCTCGCAATGGCGTCGCGTCATCTGGGAACCGAATTCGCTTTGGTCCGAGCATGCCCAGATGAAGCCAAACACTGCTGCTGCCAGGCCCTCCGTTGAAGCAAAACGTAACAGGCCGTTTGCCAAGTTCGTTGATGCCGGTACGCGTGTAGGCGATGAAGAACATCTCCGCCTTGGACTTTTGGGCATCGTCCTTGATCGGGAGCTTACCCGCCATCGCTTCGTAAGCGACAGTCTTGCCATCTATCACGATGGAGTGCGTGGTGGTTACGATCGCTTCTTTTTTGGGCGAGTCCTTGTCGGATTCGGATTTTTTTTCTTTGGCTTCGCCAACCTCCTTTGTTTTCTTGGAATCAGCCGATGACTTTTCTTGCCCCCAGATTGGTGAAGGAGCGGCGGAAAAAGTGAGAACCCCAATCAGAAAAACTCGGGTGAACCCGGCGGGCAAAACTGGCATCTTAAAACGACCTTAAATGAGTATACGCTTCTCTATCAAAACCGAGGTACCATTCTGATCTGAGGAAGCAGCATAAACTAGTGCCGCCACCGAGAAATGCCCCATCACCACGGGGCGGTGAAATGCCCCCGAGTTTTACTCGGGGATACTTACCATGCCACTAGAAATAGATGGACATGACCACTGGCTTCACGCCGAATG